>JBELMP010000148.1:0-6127 GCA_042095695.1 Maricaulis sp.
ATTGATGTCGCCGCCAATGGCCAGGACAGCCATGTCATAAACTTTTGCGCCAACAACTATCTTGGCCTGGCCAATAATCCCGAATTGATTGCAGCAGCCAAGAACACCTTGGATACCCATGGTTTCGGCGTAGCGTCTGTGCGCTTCATTTGCGGCACTCAGGACATTCACAAACAGCTTGAAGCCCGGATTGCCGCTTTTACGGGGCAGGAGGACGCCATTCTTTATGCGGCTGCCTTTGATGCCAATGGCGGCGTTTTCGAGCCGCTTCTGGGGCCCGAGGATGCGATTATCTCCGACGCGCTCAATCATGCATCGATCATTGATGGCGTCCGGCTGTGCAAGGCGCGGCGCTATCGCTATGCCAATTCCGACATGGATGCGCTGGAAGATCAGCTCAAGCAGGCGCGCGCCGATGGCTGCCGACACATTCTCATCGTGACTGACGGCGTCTTCTCCATGGATGGATATATCGCCAAGCTGCCGGAGATTGTAGCGCTCGCAGAGCGCTATGACGCCCTGACCATGGTCGATGACTGCCATGCTCACGGCTTTATGGGGGCTAAAGGGCGTGGCACGCCGGAACATTGCGGCGTGCTGGGCAAGATCGATATCATTACCGGGACTTTGGGCAAGGCGCTGGGCGGCGCCATGGGCGGGTTTACCGCGGCACGTCGGGAAATCATTGATGTGCTGCGTCAGCGTTCGCGCCCCTATCTTTTCTCGAACTCGCTGGCGCCTTCCATCGTTGGGGCTTCGCTGAAGGCCTTGGACCTGGTCCAGGACGGCGATGAGCTGCGCGCGCGCCTGGTACGGAATGCCCAGCAATTCCGTACTGGGATGAACGCCGCCGGTTTCGACCTTCTGCCCGGTGAACACCCGATTATTCCGGTCATGCTCGGCGATGCTGCCCTGTCACAGCAAATGGCATTGAAGCTGATGGAGGAAGGCGTCTATGTCATTGGCTTCTTCTATCCGGTCGTGCCCAAGGGCCAGGCCCGCATGCGCACGCAGATGTCGGCCGCACATACGCCCGAGCAGATTGATCGCGCGGTGGCAGCCTTTACCAAAGTGGGCAAAGAGCTGGGCGTGGTTTGACGGGACTGGTCCAAGTCCATTCCCTCTGACCCTTGCCACAAATTTCGCTAGTTTGCGCAATACATATTCGCCTGTGGGGCGAGTGTGCATCCATTTGATCGCCGGGGGGCATCACATCGGTAACCCGAAGGCAAAAGGGACAGGACATGACCGATACAGCGACCATTAACAGCGCTCGTCCATCCGACGAGATGCTGCCATTTTTGAACAATTTCCACGATATTTTCACCACGATCGGGGTCGTCATCCTGCTCGGCGGCCTGGGTGCCGCAATGGGCCAGGTGATGGGCGGGCTTGGCTTTGAGGAGGGTGAAATTCCCTGGCAGGCCACCCTGATGGCGCTTTTCGCCGGATTTGCCCTGGCCAGCTGGCTGCTCTCCGCACTCCTGGTCGGGCGACAGCGGCGGATCCTGCCGGGTATCGTCTTGTCGGGCGCCTTCACCCTTGCTGCGGGCGTCGTGCTGATTTGGGGTTATGCCCAGCTCCTGTCCACCGGGCTGGGCTTTGACGAGGCTGGATTTGAACTGGCAATCGAAAGCGTTGAGGGCGAGGAATTCAGTCGCGCCGCACTGATGAGCGTGGTCAATGAATTGCCCTGGCTGGTGCGTATTTTGCCGGTGGTCGCAGTTCTGGCCTTCCTGATCCCGGCCTATTCCTATTACCGCAATTTCCGCCTGCCATTCGCGGGTGGCCTGGTCGGCATCGGGCTGGTCTCGCTGTTCACCGCCGCCGTGCTGGTCATCGAGCCTTACGCGACCATTCTCTACATGCCGACAGTGAATGTCGCGGCGGGTGCGGCCTTGCTCCTGGCTGGCATTGTGTTCGATATGCGTGATCCGGAGCGCAATACACGCCTGTCCGGCACGGCCTTCTGGCTGCATTTCTTTGCGGCACCCATGCTGCTCGGTGCGGTTTTGAATGTCACGCAGCTTGGCTGGTCATTCCAGGAAGCCGATTTCACCGGTCCGGAGACCATGAACATGTTCTCCGCCCTGGGCGGGGATGGTGAGGCCGCGATCAGCGTCGCTGCGACCGCGCTGGCGGTGATCGGTGTCTTCGCCCTGGTGTCCCTGCTCATCAATCGGCGAGCGCTGATCGTTTCGGGTATTCTCACAGCGGGTATCTCGATCGGCGTTCTGGTCAATGAAACCGGTTTGGGCGGCGGCGCTGTTGCTGCAATTACCTTGTTGATGCTGGGTGCGATTGTAGTGGTGCTCGGCGCGGCCTGGAATCCTGTACGGGCGGTCCTGCTCGCACCATTCCCGAATTCGGGGCCGCTCGCACGCCTCTTTCCACCCGCCAATGGGATTGAGGGCTGAAGCCAGTTTCAGACAAGCCGAACGGAGCGGTACCCGGATGGGTGCCGCTCTTTTCATTGCCCGCGCTGAACGGGCATTCGGGACGATCCTTGGGGCATGCGTGTCTTTAATTAGCAGTCATGGGGTCCGTCAGGACCGTCCCGAACCCGGCGAAGCAAATTAAGGCGGGGTGATCAGCCCCGGTCCAGCGTCGCCCGGATCTGCGCGCCGTGCGCACAGCGCGTCAGCTCCGAAGCCACACTCTACGCCTGGCCGGGCGAGGGCGGACAAGATGATTGTTCTCCGCAGCCTTGTTTCCGGCGGTCGGACATGAAACCCTGCACGCAAAACCGGGGAGTTTGCATGTCTATTTCACGCCTATGCCTTTGGGCGACCATTCTGTTTGCAGTTTTCACCCTGCTGATGTCGGGCGCGATGTCGGGATGGGATTTGACCGGCGATCCGGGTGCGAATGGCTATGCACGGTCGATTTTTGCCCTGTATTTCGCCCAGGACCTGGACCAGCTTGCCTTTCTGGCCGGTGATGAGAATGCGGCGCGCCGTGCCGAGCTGATGCGTGTCCAGGCGCTCGATATGTACTACCCCTTCATCTATGCCGGCATGGCGATGCTGTTTTTTGCCGGGATCGGCCTGCGCGGCGTAAAGCTCGCCTGGCTGGGCCTGATCCTCGCCGCGGCAGCAATTGGTGCCGACCTGGCAGAGAATGAGGTCGCGAACCGGGTTCTGGCTGATCTTGAAGCGGGCGCTGATCCCACAGAACGACTGGACGCGCTGTGGGGCCATTCCTGGATTAAGTGGGGCTTTATCGGAGCCTATGCAGCGGTGATGGCGGCGATCATGATCCTGGACCGGCGCCGGCTTCTGGCGATTTTTCCGCTGTTGGCAGCTTTTGGCGTGCTCGCATCCTGGCTCCAGGGCGGTGCGCCGGATTATTTCAACTGGGCCTACCAGCTGCTTGTGCCCTTCATGCTGACCTTCCCGGTTGCCGCCTGGATCTATAAGGGCGAGGCGGATTAGCGGATCGGCATGGCGCCGGGGTCGCGCCGGAGCGGCGGCGGACGCAGCGCGATGCTGGACGCGTCTCGCCCTGCGTCTTATCTAACTGCCCAGACAATTCAAATCTGCGGAGTGCGGCATGAAAGCGCTGGTCAAGGCAAAGCCGGAAGAGGGTCTCTGGGTTGACGATGTGTCCGCCCCGCAAATCGGTCCGGACGATGTTCTGATTAAAATCCGCAAGACCGCGATTTGTGGCACGGATATCCATATCTATAACTGGGATGACTGGGCTCGGAAGACCGTGCCCATCCCCATGGTGGTCGGCCATGAATATGCCGGCGAGATCGTCGATATCGGTGCCAATGTACAGCGTGTGAAGCCTGGTCAGCGCGTGTCCGGCGAGGGCCATGTGGTCGGCGATAGTTCCCGGGCTGTGCGCGCCGGTCGCTTCCATCTCGATCCCGAGACACGCGGTATCGGGGTTAATGCGCCGGGCGCCTTTGCCGAATATCTCAAACTGCCCGCTTTTAACGTCGTCCCCCTGCCGGAAGGCGTCAGCGACGAACTCGGCGCTATTCTCGACCCGCTGGGTAATGCGGTTCATACAGCTCTGAAATTCGATCTGATCGGCGAAGATGTGCTGATTACCGGCGCCGGTCCAATTGGCATTATGGCCGCCGCGATCGCGCGGCATGTCGGTGCGCGCCATGTGGTGCTGACGGATATCAATACGCATCGTCTTCACCTGGCGGGCCAGGTGGCACCGAATATTCGCACCGTCAATGTCGCCGAAGAAGACCTCAAGGATGTCATGCACGAGCTGGGGATGAGCGAGGGCTTTGATGTCGGGCTCGAGATGTCCGGGGCGGAACCGGCCTTCCGCACCATGCTGGACAATATGATCATGGGCGGAAAGATCGCCATGCTCGGGCTTCCCTCCCAGCCCATGCCGGTTGATTTCAGCCAGCTTGTGCTCAAGGCCATCACCATTAAAGGCGTGTATGGCCGCGAGATGTTCGAGACCTGGTACAAGATGATTGCCATGCTCGAGAGTGGTCTGGATGTGTCCCGCATCATTACCCATCGCTATGCGGCGGACGAGTTCCAGAAAGGTTTCGACGCGATGCGCTCTGGCAAGTCAGGCAAGGTTGTTCTGGATTGGGGGTCGTGATGTCCGTCGAAAAACGCGTACCGCTTGAGAATGTCATCGAATACCCGGCCGGGGAGATGCTGAGCCGGATCACCGACTTCACCGCTGATTTGCGGCGCCGCCGTTCGGTGCGGGACTTTGACAATCGACCGGTTGATCGGCGCATTGTCGAGCAGGCGATTATCGCCGCCGGGTCGGCTCCCTCCGGCGCCAATCACCAGCCTTGGCATTTTGCGGTGATTGAGGATCCGAGCAAGCGCAAGGCGCTTCGCGAAGCGGCCGAAGCCGAAGAGCGGGCCTTTTATGAGGGCAAGGCCGGCGAGGAGTGGCTGGATGCGCTGGCGCCGCTGGGCACGGATGCTGACAAGCCGTTTCTGGAGCATGCGCCGGTGATTATCGCCGTATTCGCACAAAAGCGCGGCGGTGTAACGGTCGAAGAAAGCCGGAAAAACTATTATATAAACGAAAGCGTTGGCATAGCCTGCGGCATGATGCTGACGGCGCTTCACCAGGCCGGTCTGGTGACGTTGACCCATACGCCCAATCCGATGCGGTTCCTGAATGAGGTCTGCGACCGGCCCGCCGATGAAAAAGCCTATATGCTGATCATTGCCGGGCATCCCGCCGAAGGGGCGACCGTGCCCGAGCATGCGCTGATCAAGAAGTCCCTGGCTGATATCTCAAGCTGGATCTAGTCGCTGGCGAAGCGCGAGACAAATCCGCAAGACGTACAAAAAAGAACGCCCGGGCGTGAGGCTTGCCCGGGCGTTTGTCCTCTGGGGGAGGAGGCGCGTTTCGTGTGTTAGGTCGGTCTCGGGGGGGGAGGGGTGCGCCCGACCTAGTTCCGCACGCGCCGGCGGATCGCTGTAAAGGACCAGATGAGTGCAATGAGCCAGCCGATAAAGGTCCAGCCAAACAGCAAATTGGTCAGGAAAATCGGAAAGCCGTTATCATGTCCGCGAAACAGTGCGATCACGGTCGGCAGGAAGTAGAGCAGCAATCCGACAATGCCAATTTCCGGTCCCATATAGTAATGCATCTCCATCTGTGGTGACGTCCCTTATCGAAATTCAATAAAAAGATAAGCGCGGCGGAGCGATGGCGCAAGAGGGGCATAGGGGGGAATAGGAAATGTCCAGTCCCCTACACCCTGAAACAAAAAGGGCCGCGCAAGCGCGGCCCTTCCAGTCTGATTGTCGTACTGTTTAGGCATCGACCCCCGGGAATTCGTAATTTGCATAGATTTCCCGCAGCTTGGTCTTGAGCATTTTTCCAGTCGCACCGATCGGCATTGCATCGATGAATTCGACAGCGTCGGGCAACCACCATTTTGGCACTTCCCCTTTGAGATATTCGATAATGCTGTCCGCATCCTTGTCGGCGCCCTCCTTGGCCTGGACGACCAGGAGCGGGCGTTCCTGCCATTTCGGGTGCGGCATGCCGACAGCGGCCGCCATCTCCACGCCGGGATGTCCCATCGCGGCATTTTCCAGATCAATGGAGGAGATCCACTCGCCGCCGGTCTTGATGACGTCCTTGGACCGGTCGGTGATCGTCATGAAGC
>JBELMP010000149.1:0-6039 GCA_042095695.1 Maricaulis sp.
GATCAGGCCGTTTCTGTGAACAGCTCGCGGCCGATCAGCCAACGGCGGATCTCGGACGTGCCTGCGCCAATCTCATAGAGTTTCGCATCACGCAGCAGACGGCCGGTGGAATACTCATTGATATAGCCATTCCCACCGAGCAGCTGAATGGCATCCAGCGCCATCTGCGTGGCGTTTTCAGCCGCATACAGGATGGCACCCGCAGCGTCTTTGCGCGTGGTCTGCCCGCGATCACAGGCTTGGGCCACAGCATAAACATAGGACCGGGTCGCATTCATCCGAACATACATGTCGGCCAGCTTGCCCTGGACCAGCTGAAACTCACCGATTGATTTGCCGAATTGCTGACGCTCACGAATATAGGGCATCACGACATCCATACAGGACTGCATGATACCGACCGGACCGGACGCAAGCACGGCACGTTCATAGTCCAGACCGGACATGAGAACCTCGACGCCGCCATTCAGCGGCCCCATGATATTCTCCTCGGGAACTTCGCAATCTTCAAAGACCAGCTCTCCGGTCTCCGAGCCACGCATGCCGAGCTTGTCGAGTTTTTGGGCGACGGAGAACCCCTTGAAATCACGCTCGATCAGGAAGGCCGTGATCCCGCGGGAATGGGCCTCCATATCAGTCTTGGCATAGACAACGAGCGTATCAGCGGCCGGTGCATTGGTGATCCACATTTTCGACCCGTTGAGGACGTAGCGATCACCTTTTTTCTCTGCTTTCAAGCGCATTCCGACGACATCGGATCCCGCACCAGGCTCTGACATGGCCAGGGCCCCGACATGCTCGCCGGAGACCAGCTTGGGCAGGTAACGTGCTTTCTGCTCGGCACTGGCCCAGCGGCGGATCTGATTGACGCAGAGATTGGAATGGGCCCCGTAAGACAGGCCAACCGAGGCGGAAGCCCGGCTGATTTCTTCCATGGCCACAACGTGTTCGAGATAACCTAGGCCCGCACCGCCCTGCTCTTCCTCGACTGTGATTCCCAACAGGCCGAGCGCGCCCATCTTCTGCCAGAGATCCGGCGGGAAGACATCGCTTTGATCAATTTCGGCAGCACGCGGCGCGATTTCGTCAGCGGCGAAGGAGCGGACGCTATCGCGGATCATGTCCGCGGTTTCGCCCAGATTGAAGTCGAGAGAGGGGTATTGGTTCGGTATCATGCCGCGGCATTTATCACGGCATCACCTTTGGTCAAGGCCAAGGCTCGGAGCCCGCAATAATTTTGCGTCGAAAACTAGATATCGGCCTTGAGCTTGCGATTTTCATTCCAGATCGACACAAGATAATAGACCGAGAACAAAAACAGGAAAACGCCTGCCAGAAGGAAGCCGAGATCCCAGGTCGGTTCGCGGCGCGCCCAGAATTCAGCCCAATTGGGGATAAGCCCGCTCGCACCGACACCGCCCACAACAATGCCGGCAAGCGCAGTCAGGGCAAACATGATCCAGCTATTATCGCGCGGCTCTGTCATCGGTCGCGCTTCAGTAAAGACATCCGGTTGACCGGCAAGGTCCGCCGGGGAGAGGTCATCATCGCCACCCGCCTGAACCGTTTGCTCGACAGGCGCGACCATATCATCGGCGTGATGAATACTGCGGTCCTGGTCATCATCCCGTTCCGGTGCCTCGATCTCGCCAACGGCACCGTCGGCGGCGGCCGGTTCATAAGCCGGATGCGGCGGTGGCGTGTCCTCGGACTGGCCGGCACGCTCAACCTCTTTTTCCACAACATCCAGCACCTGGGCCACAAGATCCGGTGCGCCTTCCGGCTCAGCGACGGGCGTGTCCTCCGCCTCCTCTGCGGCGACTTGCCCAGCCGGATCAGAAGCGGGCTCGGTCTCGACATCGTCGTTGATATCGGCCTCGTCATCGCGCATAGCGTCGGCGAGCTCGGCCAGCTCAGCTTCAACACTTGCCTCCGGCTCGGCGTCATTGGCAAAATGCGCGGCCATGGACCCGACGAGGACGAAGCCCAGCGTCGCATTCGGCGGCAGGCTTTCATCATAGGTATTTACGCTTGCGCGCCCGGGTTCGGAGGGCTGCGCATCGGTTGGCACGTCCGCTATCTCGCGCGACATGCGGGCGATGACCTGCGCGGCGGCAGCATCGCTGTCTGTCGAGGCCGCCGGACTATGGCTCTCATCAGCGTCCTCGTCCCCGCTGGTCAGCTCGGGCGTCGTTTCTACAGGCTCGGCTTCCGCCGGGAGGACGCTGTCGAGCGGCACGCTCGGGCTGGAGTTTGGCGATGGTGCGGTGCCGCTGAGCGCATCAAGGGGTCCGGAGAACACCGAGCGCTTGCGGCGCACGGGTGCAGACTGGACGGGGTCGGACATGCGGGCTTCGGCGACGCTGTCCTCAGAGGGCTCAACTTCGATAATCGCCTCAATGGGCGCTTCGTCTGCCTCATCCTCGGCGACCGTCTCCACTATCGGAGCTTCGTGTGTCGCTTCGACCTCAGCTGGCTCGGTTGCTGGAAGAGGCGCCTCGGCGGCGACCGGGCGTTCCGACGACGCCATGTCGCCCATCGGAATCTCGCCCACGACCGCGAGGATACGGGCAATCTCGTCTTCCGCCTCACGACGTGACGCCTGTTCAGCCGCTGAAGGCGGCGGTGATGCCGGCGCCGCTGGCACCTCCGCTTGCGCTGGCGCTGCCTCCGGCACGCCGCCGGCGGGCTCCAGAACAGAATTCTCGGCCGGGTGTTCGACCTTGATGACCAGCTCTACCGTCGATTTCTCGCGCTCTTCCGCTTTTTTGGAGGTCGGCGGGGCGAAGGCTGTCATGAACAGCGCGCTCTCAGCCTCGCGACGGTCCAGTCCAGCATCGCCATAAATGGCCAGCGCTTCACCTGCAGCCATGGACCGGCCTTCAAACAGATAGCGGGCGACATCCGATGTATGGAAGGCCCGCGCGCCGATATCGGTAACGAAAGACACAAGCGCGTCTCGCTGGCTGGGCTTGAGCGGCGCATTCACCACCTCATCCAGAGCGGTTTCCGCCTGCAATACATCATAAATCAGAAGCAAGTCCGCTTCCTGCTCGGAAATCCGCGCCCCCTCCTTGGCGGCGGCGTGATGCCCATAGCCGATCACCCAGCGCCCATCCTCACCTCGGATCGCCGCGGGCTGGAACGGCTCAAATCGCTTGATCAGTTCGCGCGCGGCCGGAGTAGATTTCAGTTGCGGTTTCATCTTGTACAGTTCTGACACATGGAATGACGGACCCCAGACCGCTGTGCAAAATCAACGCCGAGCGTCTAATCGGCGCCGGAGCGGAAAATATCCGTGGAATCCAGGGCGGTAAATGGCGCGAAAAAGCCGCCGCCTGACCCCCCGCCGACCACATAGATCACACCATCAATCGCCGCAGCAGCGGCATTGGTGCGCGGAGACGGGAGCGCTGCGTCCTCGGACCAGCCGGTTTCAGCGGGATGCCAGTGGGAGTGCAGATCCAGCGTCACATCACGCGCCCCGCCACGACCGCCAAACAGATGGACGCGACCGTCTGCATCCGGCGCTATCGCAGCACCGCTGCGCGGTTGCGGCAGATCCGGACCTCGGCGCCAGACTTCCGCCTGCACATCATAGATATCGACCCGGTCACTTGTCTGGCCGTCGCGGACGCCACCGGCGATAATGATCTCCTGACCCAGTGCGATGATACTCGACCCGGCCCGGTTGACGCCTTCCGGCGCTTCAAAACTGGACCACTCCCGCGCCTCCGGATCGAAAACAAAAACGCTTTCATCATCATAGAGGCCGCCCATCGCATAGAGGCGACCGTCGACAGCCACCAGCGCCAGATCGGCACGCGGCGCCGGCATCGGCGCCTCGCTCTGCCAGACCCGACTGGAAGGCGACCATGACCACATCGCCGGGCTCGGGCTTACGCCGCCCAGCTCGCCGCGCGCATATCCGCCCGCTGCATAGATGCGGTCGTCGATAACAGCCATGCCGAAACGCTCCAATCCGGTCGGCAGCGGCGTCTCCGGGAACCATCGATCCAGCTCGGCATCATAACTCTCGAACTCATTGCGCGGTTCGGTAAGTCCGGCCCCGCCTGCCGCATAGAGCGTACCGTCGAGAACAACGGCGGCCAGCCCGGAGCGAGCTGCATCCAGCCGGCCTGCAGCCTGCCACTGCCCGTCCGCCCAGACGGGCGCAACGGAAATGGCCGAAAGGGCCACGCCGCACAAAAATGCGAGTGCGAAACTCAAGACACGCACGTTCTCACCATCCTTCGCTCCCCAGCGTATGCGGAGATATCATCACAGAAGCACGAGACTCGCCAACCCCAGGAATGCGAGAAATCCCACAACATCAGTGACGGTGGTAACGAAGACGGAGGACGCAACGGCCGGATCAGCGCCCGCGCGCAGCAGGCCCAAGGGTATCAATATGCCCGACAAACCCGCACAGGCGAGATTGAGCACCATGGCCGCGGCGATCACTGCCGCCAACTCGATATCCTGAAACCAGGCCAGGGTCACAGCGCCCATGATTACGGCAAAAATCATCCCGTTCACCATGCCGGTCGCCAGTTCACGCCAGACCACGCGCATGGCATTGGCCGATGTCAGATCGCGTTCAGCGATGGAGCGCACGGCGACGGCCAGGGACTGGGTGCCCGCATTGCCGCCCATTGACGCGACGATCGGCATGAGAACCGCAAGGGCAACGATCCGCTCGATCGCCCCCTCAAACAAGGCAATAACGGCAGAGGCCAGGATCGCCGTGGCAAGATTGACCAGCAGCCAGGGCGCGCGGGAGCGCACCGAACGGACAACTGTGTCCGCGAGACCGGCATCATTCACCCCGGCCAGCGCCAGCATGTCTTCCTTGTTCTCGTCCTGGATGACCTCGACCATATCGTCCAGGGTCAACATGCCGGTCAATCGCCCGGCGCCATCGACGACCGGCGCAGATACCAGGTGATATTTCTGGAAGAGATAGGCGACCTCTTCCTGGTCGGTCTGTGGATCCACCAGAATACGCGGTGCTTCCATCACGTCAGTCAGGGCCGTCTCGCGCGACGCACTGAGCAGGCGGCAGACCGGGATTTCACCAACCGGCCGGAACCCGGTATCAATGACAAAGAGATCGTGGAACTTGTCCGGCAATTCCTGATCCGTGCTGCGCATATGGTCCAGCGCATGTCCCACCGTCCAGAATTCCGGCGCCGCGACGAATTCGCGCTGCATGAGGCGGCCGGCCGTGTCCTCGTCAAAGGCCAGCGACAATTCCACGGCTTCACGCTCTGCTTCCGGCACTTCCGCCAGAACCGCTTCACGCAATTCTTCATCAAGTTCTTCAAGGACTTCGGTTGCATCATCACTATCCAGCTCGGTGATGGCCACCGCGATATGCGATGCATCGAGCTGGTCGATGATGAGTTCGCGCGTATCCGGCTCGACCTCGGCGAGGACTTCGCCGGTGAAGATATCCGGAGCCAGCTCGGCGAGCGCGGCCAGCTTGCCGGAGGAGAGCTGTTCGAGCACATCGGCGATATCCGCCGCGTGAAGCGGGGCCAGAAGGCGCCGCACAAGGTCGGCATCGCCCTGGGAGATGGCATCAACGAGTTCGGCGACAAAGGCCGGGTCGGTATCAGCGCGCGCCGGAGCGTCGAGCAGGAGTTCGTCTTCCAAAGCGTGTTCGCTCATGGCGCCCTCCTCTCGCGCAGATATGATGGGTTTCAATGGGTTCTCGTGCAGACTAAAGCGCCCCGCAAGGAATTGCGAGTGCCAGATTCAATCCTGAGGCGAGAAAATTCAGCGGCGCGCCAGGCGCGCCACTGACAGCTCCGGCGCGCGGCGCTAATCGCGGACCGGCGCTCCGTTTTCAAACGCGTCCCAGGCCTCGGCGCGCCAACTCGGATCCGGCCGCTCGGCGCGCACCTCAAACACCATGCGATCCGTGAATTCACGGCCATGGCGATCGGTAGCCGTAATGGTCGCGACATGAACACCGAAGGGCAGATCTTCCGGCAAAAGCGCCCGCCAGAGATGGATATTGCGATTGGCGAGCAC
>JBELMP010000150.1:0-3730 GCA_042095695.1 Maricaulis sp.
ACAGGCACATCAGGCGATCTTCGATCATCGAGGTGCGGAAAGCGTTGATATAGCGGGCGATCTTTTCATCGACCGGGCCTGCTCCACGCGGATCCCCCAATACTTCGATGAAACGATCATTATAGCGCCGGGTCATCGCGACCCCGAGGTCTTCCTTGGTCGGGAAATGATAGTGCACACTGGCCGACTTGATGCCGACCTCCCTGGCCAGGTCGCGGAAACTGAACCCGGAATACCCGCCAGAGCGCGCCATTTTCTCGGCAACATCCAGGATCTCTTCGGCTTTTTGCGCCCGCATGGCAATTCCCTCTTCTATCAGGTGATAGATAGGAGGAGCTGAGGCTGACAGCAAGCCTGCGGCAGTTTGTTCCGCGCCCCACTGCTTGCGTTGGGTGCGCAAACACTTACATGCAGTGCGAACAGCCGTTACGGATGCCCGAATGAGCACACCCCACCCGCCTCGCCTCACTGAAGCCCGCGAGAAAGCCCATGAGGAGGCCGCCCGTGCCGGTATTGACCGTGAACTGATCTCCGCCCTCGTCGATACGTTCTACGAGAATGTGCGGGCCCATCCGGTTCTCGGTCCGGTCTTCAACAGCGAGGTTGAGGACTGGGACCCGCATCTGGCGACCATGAAACAGTTCTGGGGCTCGCTGGTCTTCCATGACGGCCAGTATTCCGGGCGCCCAATGCCGGCGCACATGAAGCTGAAAGACCGGGTTCATCGTGGCCATTTCCAGACCTGGCTGGCCCTGTTTGACCAATCGCTTCGGGAAATTGGCGCCACGCAGCAGGCGCGCGACTGGTTCCTGGAACGCGCTAACCGCATTGCCAATTCCTTCCAGCTACAGATGTTTTACACCCCGCACTGAACTGAATTTTTTCAGGTAACTGCTTGCTGTAGGGCCGTTTGAAGCGCACTCTGCCGCTCCAACCCCGACGGATTGCCCCGATGACGACGTCCAACAAAAAAACAGCCGAGGAGCTGCCGCTCCCGGTGTGGGAACTGGTTGCGCTGTTTGTAGCCATGACCGCGCTGGTCGCCCTGGCCATCGACATGATGTTGCCGGCTCTGGACGATATCGCTCGGGAGCTCAGCGTCGAGCGCGCCAATGACCAACAATACGTGATCACCGCCTATCTGGCCGGGTTTTCGGCTCTGCAAATATTCTATGGCCCGCTGGCGGACCGTTTCGGGCGCAAATCCGTCATGTTGACCGCGATAGCCCTTTTTCTGCTGGTCACCATCATCTGTGCCTTCACGCCGAGCTTTTCCTTGCTCCTGCTCGCACGGTTTCTGCAAGGCGGCGCCGCCGCCGCCAGCCGCGTGATCACGGTGGCCATCGCCCGTGACCTCACCTCTGGCCGGCGCATGGCCGAGATCATGTCCATGGTCATGACCGCGTTCATGGCCGTGCCCGTCCTGGCCCCCAGTATTGGCCAGATTGTTCTGACAATCTTTGGGGACTGGCGTGCGATATTCGGTTTCCTGATCGTGTTCGGTGTGGCGCTGGCGGCCTGGATCCAGATCCGCCTGCCAGAGACCCTGCATCCGGAATACCGCACTTCGCTGGACGTGCGCGTCATCGCCGCCTCCTTTGCCGAGGCGATGAGCAACCGCATCATGCTGGGCTATACGATTGCCGGTCTGTCCTTCTTCGGCGGGCTGTACGCGTTCCTGGGTAGTTCGCAACAAATCTTCGTCGAGCATTTCGAACTGACGGATAACCAGTTTCCCATCGCCTTTGCCGTAATTGCGACCGGCATGAGTTTTACCAGCTATGCCAATTCCCGCCTGGTCAATCGACTGGGGCAAAGGCGATTGGCGCACGGTGCGCTGATCGGCTTCACCGCTATCAGCGCGCTGCATGCGCTCGTTTTGTTGGCTGGCATTGATAATCTGATCGTGTTCATTGCCCTGCTTTCGATCGCCCTCGCCTTCCTGGGATTGATCGCCGCCAATTTCAGCTCCATCGCGATGGAGCCCATGGGCCATATCGCCGGCACCGCCTCGGCCGCCTACGGCTTTGTCAGCGGCATCGGAGCCACCATGGTCGGCATGCTGATTGGCCAGCTCTACAACGGGACCGCGATTCCCCTGATTGCCGGCCAGGCGATTTTGGGCGCATTCAGCCTCGTCGCCGTCTTCATCACAGAGCGCGGACAATTGTTTGGCGTAGGCGAGGACAGCGAGGCGGGCTAAGCTTCTGCCAAAGGGGAGACCTCATGAGCTTTGACACCGTCCGTCTGGAGATCGACGAACAGATCGCCACCATCACGCTGAACCGGCCGCACCGGCTCAACGCCTTCACTTATGAGATGGGAGACGAGCTGATCGAGATCTTCGATCGGCTGGACGCGGATGACGGTGTTCGCGCCATTATCATCACTGGTGAAGGCAGGGCCTTCTGTGCCGGCGCCGACCTGTCGACGGGTGCGGAGACCTTCGACATGGTCGCCCAGACCCAGCATGATGGCTCATTCAATGCGACAGACGAGAAGTGGCGCGACCGCGGCGGGGTGCTCAACCTGCGGATCTGGAATTCAAAAAAGCCCGTCATCGCCGCCATCAACGGCGCCTCGGTCGGCATTGGCGCGACAATGGTCCTGCCGATGGATATCCGTCTTGCTGGCATGAGCGCAAAATTCGCCTTCCCCTTTGCCAAGCGCGGCATCGTCTGGGACGGGTGCGCCAGCTGGTTCCTTCCTCGTGTTGTCGGCATCTCGACCGCAATGGACTGGGGTCTGACCGGACGCACTTTCAGCGCAGCGGAAGCTTTCGAAAACGGCCTGGTCTCGCGGGTGGTGCCGGACGAGGACCTGATGGCCGAGGCGCGCGAACGCGCGCGTCAGCTCGTGGAAAATTGTGCGCCTGTCTCCCTGGCCTTGATGCGACAGATGGCGTGGCGGATGCAGGGGGCGAGCCACCCCATGCAGGCCCACCGGATTGAAACACAGGGCATATTGAAAGCCGGCATGGGCAAGGATGCCGAGGAAGGCGTGATGTCCTTCTTGGAAAAACGTCAACCAAACTTTCCGCTCAAGGTTTCTCAGGACCTTCCGGACTGGTATCCTTGGTGGGCTGAAGCGGATGACGCCTATTCCGCCAACTGACGCGATGAACGCTGGGGGGCGTTTGATTGCGAGGGACAAAGCTTGATGTCTGAACATACACGCGTGCGCGTCGGCGCCGAATTTTACCTGTGGACCCTTTTGATGGTGCCCGTGACCTATCTCCTTCATGAGCTGGGGCATTGGGCCGCGGGCGAAATGCTGGGTGTCGACATGTGGATGACACTCAACAAGGCCGGACCTGTTGCACGCTCATACCCCTCCGAGGAAATCGGAATTCTGGTCGCATTGGCCGGACCTGCGGTGACGGTGGCGATTGGCATTTTTGCCTATTTCTACGCGATCATGTTCCGGTCGGTTGTGGCCTATGGCATTCTCTACATTCAGTTCCTGTTGCGCGGTGTAGCCGGCGGGATCTCGCTAATGGGCGCACACCCCAATGATGAGGCCGCGGCAGGCCTCGCTCTGGGCATCGGCATCTATCCGATAACACTTGGCGTTGTCGGCTTTCTCCTACTTCTGCTCTGGGACGCCGCGCGCCGGCTGCGCCCCGGTTTTGCGCATAACCTCGGAGCGTATGTCCTGATCAACGCGGTCATTACTGCGATTGTCATGTCCGATGGCTATCTGCGCGCTGCCGATATTCGCCTGCTCTAGA
>JBELMP010000150.1:3830-5992 GCA_042095695.1 Maricaulis sp.
AGTTCGCCGCGCGAGATCAGAACCGCATCGCCGCCGATCATGGCGTCGGTGAGCTGACCGTTTTCAAGCTTCAGCACCAGGCGCAACAGGCTGGGACGGCCCATCTCGATACCCTGGTAGACAGAAAGCGCTGTCTCGCCATCCGGCAAACCGCCCCGCTCGGCCAGCAAGCCCATGAATGCCGCCGCCGCGCCGCCTGTGGCCGGGTCTTCCATGATGCCGAGATGCGGGGCGAACATGCGTGCGCGCCAGTCTTGGGTGTGCTCGGTCGAGGAGGCCTTGGCGACCAGATAGGCCTGGATGGGCTTCTCACCGCCAAACACAGCCTCGAAGGCGGTGAGGTTTAGCTGGATACGCCCCAGATCATCGGCATATCGCACGGGAATGATGCCGATCGGGACACCTGCTGACCAGACGCCCATTTCCAGCGGGGTGTTGAGGAAGCAATCCGGCTCGATACCGAAAGCCTCGGACAGGCGCTCCGGCGTCGGGATATCCCCCACCCGTTCGGGCAAGCGCGGCAGGAAAAAGCGCGCAGAGCCGTGGGTCGGCGAATTGATCCGGGCATCCGCTGTGATATCGCCGATCGTCTCCTCCAGCACATAGCGTTTGCGTGTGCCAGGCTCACCGCCCGCCTTGAGCGCCAGGGCAATGGCCGAACCCACAGTGGGGTGACCCGCAAACGGCAGCTCTTCCTTGGGTGTATAGATACGCACACCCCAGTCCGCATCCCGGCCCCGCGGCTCGGTGATAAAGACCGTTTCGGAGAGGTTGAACTCGGCCGCGATAGCCTGCATCGCCGCGTCATCCAGGTCATCGGCTTCATAGACCACCGCCAGCGGATTGCCCGCCATCGGGGTATCGGTGAAGACGTCAAAAGTTTCAAAACGATGGGACATCGGAAATCCTCGTGCAGATGCGCTGGAGTGGTGGACTATGTCGGACTAGTCGGCCAGTTCTTCAAGGTCCTCATCTGTCAACGCGCCATCGACGCGCCAACCATAGCCATCGCCCTGAGCCAGGGTATCGGCGATCCAGGGCAGGGCGGCGGTCAGGTTTTCTTCCAGCGTCCAGGGCGGGTTGATGATGACAACGCCGGCCCCCGCCAGTTTACCCTCGCTCGCCAGGTCACGGATCCATATATCCGCCCGCAGGATCTTTTCCGGTGCCAGCTGTTTTTCCGAGATCAGCCATTCAGCCAGGCCGTTATCGAACCGGTCGGCCGCCCAGAGATTCTTGAGTGAGCGCCAGAACACGAAGGTGCCGGTCGGCCATTTATCCAGTGCCGCCATGACCGCCTCGGCCATATGGGCCAGCTCATCGCGGTCCTCGAACGGCGGGTCGATCAGGACCAGGCCGCGTTTTTCCGGCGGCGGGACCAGGGATTTCAGGGCCTTGTAGCCATCACGCTGCTCGACTTTGACCCGGCTGTCGCGCTTGTATCGCTGATCCAGCGTCTCGCAGTCCTGGGGGTGCAGCTCGCACAGATGCAGACGGTCCGTCTCGCGCATCAGTCGTGTCGCGATTTCCGGAGAGCCGGGGTAATGGCGCAGCGTGTCAGCTTCATTCATCTCCCGGACGATGGCGAGATAGGGCGCGAGCAGGCCCGCCACCTCGTCCGGCAGATTGGCATTGATCAGGCGGCCGATACCCTCCTTCCATTCCGGAGAGCGCTCGGCCTCGTCACCGGCGAGGTCATACCCGCCGATCCCGGAATGGGTATCGATATAACGATAGGGTTTGGGCTTGGCGTTCAGGTGTTCGAAACACTGAGCCAGGACAAGATGTTTGAGAATGTCGGCAAAATTGCCGGCATGAAAAGCGTGGCGATAATTCATGGCGGCGCTATAGCCTATTCGCCGAAGCGCCGAAAGCCTGCGACCTCGCCAATCTTTCTGTGATTTAACCTGCCTCACGCAAATGTCGGTCGTGCGGCACCGCGCCCCTCCCCTAAACCGTTCGAAAACCTGGAGAGACCGACATGATCCGTATGCCCACCCTGCTGGCAGCAGCAGCCGCCGTAGTCGCATTGGCCGCGCCGACCGTGGCCCAGGAAGCCTTCATCCCTGAAGGCCAGGAAAACTTTCACGACAGCTTCCGCGCCTCACCCGCCATACGTGCCGGCGATTTCATCTTCATTTCCGGTGTTGTCGGCTATATCC
>JBELMP010000151.1:0-5982 GCA_042095695.1 Maricaulis sp.
CCATGGGTGCGAGCGTCGAGGGCGCCGGCAGTTCGACCATTCACATTCAGGGCGCTGAGCGTCTGCAAGGCGTTACACATCCGGTCGTCGCCGACCGGATCGAAACCGCGACCTATGCACTCGCAGTGGCCGCTGCCGGCGGTGATGCGGTGCTGGAAGGGGCGCGGTGGGAGCATAACAAGGTTTTGTGGCGGGCGATGATCGACGCCGGGGTGACGGTGGAGCCGGCTGACCAGGGCGTGCGCATTATGCGCAATGGCACACGGATCAAAGGCACCGATATCGAGACCCAGCCCTTCCCGGGCTTCCCCACCGATGCCCAGGCGCAATTCATGGCGCTGATGTCCCTTGCGGAGGGAACATCGGTGATACGCGAGACGATTTTCGAGAACCGTTTCATGCATGCGCCTGAATTGGCGCGGCTTGGGGCTGATATCACCGTCAATGGCAATGAGGCCGTTGTCCGCGGGGTCGAGACCCTCAAGGGCGCGCCGGTGATGGCGACGGATTTGCGCGCCTCGGTCAGCCTCGTCATTGCCGGACTTGCCGCCGAGGGGGAAACCATGGTCAACCGGGTCTATCACCTTGATCGGGGATTCGAGCGCCTTGAGAGCAAGCTTGCCAATTGCGGCGCCAAGATCACCCGGGAGTCCGAATAGGAGGCCGGATTGCGCCGCCCCGATAGCCCGCTTCGCCTGAGTGCCGAGGATGTCGCTGATCTGCAACCGATCAGCGCGGCGCTACAGGATGCCATTGCCCAGCTGGGCGATTTCGATTTCTCCGCACGCCATAAGCAATTTACCATGGCGTTCAACCGCTTTCGCTGGGAGGCGAGCGATCGGGCCGAGCGGGTTCGCACCGGTGTGCAATTCGGACATGTCCTGCGGGCGCGCAGCCAGAATATCCGGCAAGGCGCCGACGAGGCGGTGGTCAGCCTGCTCTCCATCACATTCGAACCGAAAGATGATCCCGCCGGTGAGCTGGTGCTGACTTTTGCCGGGGGTGGAGAATTACGGCTTGAAGTCGAGTGTATTGCGGGCGTAATGGCGGATGTCAGTGCGCCATGGCCTGCAAGCCGCCGTCCCGGGCATGTGCTGAGCGAGGAATTCGGCGATCCCGAAGGGGGCGATGAGGTGAAGGAATGAGCGAGGATCGGATTATTCGTATCGATCTCGACGAGGCGAGCCTGGGCGGTGGCAATGCCAATGCCGACCATGAGCGCCGGGTCGCAATCGCTGATCTGCTTGAGTCGAACCAGTTTCGGCCGGAGGCCAGCGACGCCACCGGGCCCTTCGCCCTGCGCCTGGCGATTGAAGATGACCGGCTTGTCTTCGACGTCCGCCAGGACGATGACACGCCGGTGCGCGCCTTCGTTTTCGCGCTGGGGCCTTTGCGGCGGATCATCAAGGATTATTTCCTGATCTGCGAGAGCTATTACGAGGCTGTGCGCGATGCGCCGCTGGCCCAGATCGAGGCCATCGATATGGGCCGCCGAGGCGTCCATAACGAAGGCTCAAGCCTGTTGCGCGAGCGTCTCGCGGGCAAGATCGAGGTCGATTTTGATACGGCGCGCCGCCTCTTCACGCTGATTTGCGCGCTCAACCGCCGGGCGGCCAATCCATGACACTGCCCTCGGTTCTTTTCGTCTGCGGCCGCAATGCGATTCGCTCGCCCATGGGTGAGGCACTCTGGCGAGACCTGTTCGGTGCTGACGCCCACGCCCGCTCCTGCGGCGTAATCCCGGCTGCCTTTGTCGATGGGTTCACGGTCAGCGTGATTGAGGAAATCGGCGAGGATCTGTCTGATTTTTCTCCGATTGCCCTGGCCGGTGTCGGGGATCCGCCGGCGGATATTGTTGTCTCTCTATCCACGGCTGCGGACCGTACCGCACGCGAATATGCGCTGAAAACCGGAGCCGAGTTTCTCAGCTGGGCGGTACCGGATCCGTCAGAGACACCGGGCAGCCGAGAGGAGCGTCTCGCTGCCTACCGGGCGACGCGCGAGGCAATCCGCGCACGGATCGAGACATGGAATAACACCCGAAAAAGCGCCTGAAGCCTCGACTTTGTCAGGGCATCCGGACTATATAGCGCACCTCCGGATGGGCTGGGTCCATCTGGACATCCTGATTTGCGACTGGAAAGTGGAGCCGCATGGCGAAAGAAGAGTTATTGGAGTTTCCTGGCGAGGTGACGGAATTGCTTCCGAATGCCACCTTCCGCGTGAAGCTCGAGAATGATCACGAGATTATTGCCCATACGGCGGGCAAGATGCGCAAGAACCGGATCCGCGTTCTCGCAGGCGACAAGGTGCTTGTGGAAATGACGCCCTATGATCTGACCAAGGGCCGTATCACCTATCGCTTCAAATAAGCCTGGCGACGGGAGTGACGCAGGACGCCGCCATGGCTGACCCCCGCCCGCGCCTGGTCCTGGCAAGTGCCTCGCCGCGCCGGCTGGAGCTGTTGCGCGGGGCGGGGCTTGCGCCCGATGCGATCGAACCCACACATATCGACGAGCGTGAAATCCCGGGCGAGCTCCCGGGGCCGCTGGCGCTGCGCCTGGCCCGGGAAAAAGCCGGGGCCCATCCCGGCGCGGCCAGCAGCTATATCCTAGCGGCCGACACCGTGGTCGGCGTTGGGCGTCGCATCCTGCCAAAAACCGAAACCCGTGCCGAGGCAGAGCGCTGCCTGGCCTTGCTCTCCGGACGTTCCCATCGGGTCTATACTGGAATAGCCGTGGTCAACCCGCAGGGGCAGCTGACCTCGCGACTGGTCGAGACACGGGTCAAGTTCAAACGCCTCAGCGCCGACGAGCAGGCGGCTTATCTCGATTGCGGGGAATGGCACGGCAAGGCCGGCGGTTACGCGATCCAGGGCCGGGCGGGCATTTTCATTGTCAATCTGATCGGGTCGTTCACGGGCGTGGTCGGTCTGCCGCTTTATGAGACGATCAATCTTCTGAACGGGGCAGGCTATCCCTGCCTTGCCGTCCAGAGCCAGCAGGAGCTGAGATGAACCGGCAAGTCCTGATCGAGGAAAGCATTGGCGAAACGCGCGCGGCCGTGGTCGAGAATGGCCGGATTGTCGAGCTCCATGTCGACCGCTGGAGCGAGGCTGGAGCGCGCGCGATCGAAGGCGAAATCTATCGTGGCCGGGTGCGCAAGGTTGATCCCTCGCTCAATGCCGCCTTTATCGATCTGGGCCAGGCGCATGACGGGTTTTTGCCCTTTGGCAAGGCGGGGCGCCCCAAAGGCTTTCATGAAGGCGCGGCCATCGGCGTGCGGATTGCGCGGGAGGGGTATGCGGACAAGGGGCCAAACCTGGCATTCTGCCAGGTTGAGGAAGGCCCGGCCCCGGAATGTCTCGAGCCGGCCCCCTTGCTCGCCCAGCGTCTGGTCCGTGATTTCGGCGATGCCGAGGCAATCTGGGCCGATGAGTCCGATCATGATCTCGATGCCGCATTCGAGGAGGCTCTGGATGTCGTCATTGCCATTCCGGGCGGCGGTTCGCTGGCGATCGAGCAGACCCGGGCGATGACCACGATTGATGTCGATGCAGAAGGGCGCAAGGCGCAGGGTAGTCCCGCACGCCTGGCCCAGCAGCTCAACATCTCTGCGGCCAAGGAAGCGGCACGCCAGATCCGTCTGCGCGGTCTCGGCGGGATCATCGCCATTGATTTTACCCATATGCGGGCCCAGCCGGATCGCAAGGCGGTCGAACAGGCCTTGCGCCAGGCCTTCAGGCGGGATCGCGCCAAGGTGGATGTTGCCCCGCTCTCCCAATTCTGTGTCGGCGAGCTGGCGCGCCAGCGACGCGGCCGTACGCTGGCGGAAACCCTGAAGGATGACAGCCAGCAACCGAGTGTCGAGACAATTGCCCTGGCGGCGCTGCGGCGGCTGGAGCGGGAAGGGCGTAGCGAACGCTCACGCAAGCTGGTCCTGGACATTGCACCGGATGTGCATGCCTGGCTGGATGCGGACAGGATTGACTGGCGCGCGGCGATGACAGATCGCCTCGGCCCGCGCTTCGAGCTGCGCGCCCAGCCCGACTATCGGCGCGACCAGATCCGCGCCGGGCGCGCCTGAGTAAAGTCCGGAAAGGCCAAGCCATGAAATGTCCGATATGCCGCGCGCCCGCCAAGCCCGAATTCAAGCCCTTTTGCTCCAAAAGGTGCGCCGATCTCGATCTCGGCAAATGGATGAATGACAGCTATGCCATTCCCGGCGAGCCGGCGGATCAGGCGGATGACAATCCCTATGACCGGACCAATGAGGAATAGGGCCTTAACTGCAATTGCCAGTGCGCAACCGCTTTGCGGGCGTGGACAGGTCGCAGCTGGCACCGTATAAACCGCGCTCTCCGATGGCGGCCCCGGCCGCGCCGGACCCGTGCCTGGGTAGCTCAGTTGGTAGAGCAGCGGATTGAAAATCCGCGTGTCGGCAGTTCGAATCTGTCCCTAGGCACCATTCTTTTCTGCTGTTTTGCCCCTCAACCCGTCAGTTTCTGCGCGGCTTCGGCGCGGACATGGCTGAGACGCCCGCGGCTGAAGCATGGGGCGAGCACACACGGGAAGCATATACAGGTGCCGAAGTGCGCGTCGCTTGTCCACTCTGTACGGAAGAAGTCGGGAATGAATAGTTTCTGATTGTGAATAGCCAGAGAGTGACAAAATATAGCCTGTTGATTTGTTTGGATGCGTAGGAAGCGCTCGGCAAGGTGGCGGTCTCATGAGAAGAACTACGGTGTTTTTATTGTTAGCAGTCCTGATTTCCTCATGTGTCCCTGCCCCTGAAGACACGCGAGATTCGCACCTAGACGCGGGACCGGTGTCTTACCTCGAAGGCGCTTATTACCCTCTGTGCCAAACCTCAAGAAGCCAAATAAGTATCGAGCGGTTAGAAGCGCGACCAGTTTACCGAACTCGGTACAGCGACCCTGTCTCAATCGACGATGTTGTTAACTGGCTGTATGGTGAGGGATTGCACTTTCATGAAACACGGAGTTTGGAATCTCTCGATGGTCGCTTGTCTCTAAAAATCCATCATCATCGCGGGGATGTGGTCCAATATTTTTCGGATATCATTTGGATCTGTGAGGTCTCCAGCAGCCAGTGCGCGCGTTTGCGAGAGCAGGATCGACAACTAATCGATGAAGTATTCGGTGAGGGTGGTTGCCGCGATCCTGACTTAGAGGAGGTACTCGAGTAAACGGGCGGTGTCATTCGTTAGGAATAAACCGGGACGCAGATTATCGGGGATCCACCAATCAGGGACCGCGATCCAAACTTCGGTCCGAAGTCGTAGGGTTGAGCATGGCGGCTGAAACAACAGTAATCGACTTATACGGCGAGCAAGCTGACAGCGTCCGTGATGATTTAATCGCGATTTTTCAGAATGCTCGCATTGGGGCTGACGACATCGAGAGGTTTTTCGATGTGAACCAGCCGAGAAGCGCGGTAGACTTGGAGTACCTCTTTCTGATCGCTGCAGCAGCCCGTCCAGAAATGTCGGTGATCCGGGTGGGCAAGTTGCTGGTCGAACAAGGACTCGTCTCAGAGGAAAGTGACTTTTGTGCGTTGTTTCTGCGATATGCGGCTTCCGAGATCGATGAGCGATACCGTTGCCACGGACAAAATCCGGCTCTCTACCATTTGCTAGAAGACAGCCGGGATGGTTTCGTTAAGGTCTCCTACCCCGAGGTTGTCGCTAGCTTATCATCTGTCTGAGGGGCAAGTTTGAAGCCGTTGGACCCACCCGTAGCCGCGGGTTTCTCCTGGCTCCTAAAATCACTGTCTGCGGGGCCATGCGCATAAGCCTAGTTTAGGTCATGTGTCCGGCCTGTTTGTGCGGGGCTTTGAACGGCCGCCAGCCTTGATGATCTGCGCAAACCTTGGAACCCGCGTCGCGGCCACCCCTGCGCCAAACCACTGGCCAGCGTCCTCGCGGGGCGGCTAAGGTGCGGGAACGTAACAAGGAAATGCG
>JBELMP010000152.1:0-5917 GCA_042095695.1 Maricaulis sp.
TCATCTAAGGACCAAACATTAATTGAGTCTGAGTTCATGGATACATGGAAAAAGGCATAGGCGATGATAAAAATTAAAAACGTGCGCAGCATGGCCATCTCCCCCTACTCTCCTAGCGAGCCAGATACGGGTCGCGCAGTCAATATCGAAGGATGCAGGGGTGGCCACAGATGCGACGCAAAGCCGTCTAACCGCATATTAAGGCTAACCGTGTAGCGTTAGGCCAGCAAAGGGTCGGTTATTGTCTTCAACTTCGCCAGATATGAGTGAACCCTCCACGAGTGGTGAGCTGCGATCGTCAGCGGCGCACAGGTCCCGGGTTATTGCCGGGCCGATTGTTGCTGCGCTGAATGCTGGCGTGGCGGGGTATATGTTCTGGATCGGCTATCTTGGTAATGTCGACCTGGTCTTCAATATTGTTCTGGTGATCAGCCTGGCGCTCAGCCCCGTGGCCGCGCGCTCGCCGCGTATTGCCGGCTGGCATGCAGCCTGGGTGATTTCCGTCGCGATGGCGCTGTTCATCTACTCGTCTCTGTCGGGAATCGGGGTGATGAATTCGGGTCTGCCCGTCCTGGTCATGATCCAGGCCGCTGCGGGCGTGTATTTGGGTATCAAGGGTTTGCGAACGGCGACCATTGTCCTGCTTCTCTATACCTGTGCCCTTGTCGCCAAGGCGCTCTACCTGCCCTCGGCAGCGGAACTGGCGCTGCCCGCCGGCCAGCTTTACGGCCGCGTCTTCCAGTTTGTTCTGGCTGTCACGGCGGTGCACTGGATCATGACGCGCAATCTGCGGGAACAAGTGGCTCTTCTTCGCCAGCTCAAACGCTCCAGCGAACACAAGTCTGAATTCCTGGCCAATATGAGTCATGAAATCCGCACGCCGCTTAATGGCATCCTTGGCATGGCGCAGGCCATCAAGGAACAAGAGCTGGATGCCGAAACGCGGGAGATGGTCGAGACCGTTTTGGATTCCGGAGAAAATCTGAACACGATCCTGAATGATGTGCTGGATATTTCGAAGATCGAAGCGGGCATGTTGTCCATCTCGCCGGTTGAGGCTGACTTGCGGGAGACCCTTGATCGCCTGGTGCGGCTCTGGCGGCCCTCGATCGAGGAGAAGGGGCTCTTGCTGGAGCTCGATATTGATCCGGCAATCCCACGCAAGATGGAGTTCGACCCTGTCCGGGTGCGCCAATGCGTTATCAACCTGCTCTCCAATGCTGTGAAATTTACCGTCGCCGGCAAGATCACCCTGAAAGCGGCTGTTGAAGAGCGGGACGGCGAAGCGCGTGTCCTGATCGAAGTGGCCGATACAGGAATAGGCATGAGCGAGCATGTTATGGCGCGCTTGTTCAAACCCTTCGAGCAGGGCGAGTCGGATCGTGCACGGCGATTTGGCGGGACGGGCCTGGGCTTGTCGATCAGCCGGCGCCTGGCGCAAATGATGGGTGGCGATCTGAGCGCTGAGAGCGAGCCTGAGCGAGGCTCCCGCTTCCGCCTGGTTTTCGCCGTCAAGGTGACAGAACGTGCCGCGCTTGATGAGCCTGCGCTGCCCTTGGAGGCAGCAGAACCCGTGGACCTGTTCGGGCTGCGTGCCCTGCTAGTCGATGATGTAGCGACCAACCGCATTGTCGCTCGCCATCTATTGGCGATGGACGGCGTGGAAATCGTGGAAGCACAGAATGGCGCCGATGCTCTTGACCGGCTTGAGGTGGATTGTTTCGACGTCGTGCTGATGGATTTGCACATGCCGGTCATGGATGGAATTGAAGCAACGCGTCTGATCCGCGAGCGCGGGATCGACGTTCCTGTAATTGCGATGACCGCCGATGTGGTCGCGCTCGATGAGACCAAGCTGGCTGCGATGCGGATGGACGGGCTTGTGGCCAAGCCGGTGCAGCGCGGTGCCCTCACAGAGACCTTGTCCTCTGTGATCGCAGCGCATCAGCGTCGCGGGAAATGGCGCGAAACGGGATAGACAGGCGCGCCACTCGCCCTACTAATAGTTACAGTTCAGGGGAGGTGCGGTAATGGCGATCACTTTTATTGCGGCGATGACGTTGGCTTTGCAGGGCCTGCCGGAAGAAACCGTGCAGACCGAGATTCTAGCGAGCGGGCTCGACTTTCCCTGGGCGGTTGTCGAATTGCCAGATGGTGATTTCCTGATCACCGAGAAGTCCGGTGCTCTGCGCTGGGTGGATGACGGTACGCTGCAGGCCGATGCTGTTCAGGGCGTTCCGGAGGTTCTCTATTCAGGTCAAGGCGGCTTGATGGATATCGTCCTTCACCCGGATCATGCAGAGAATGGCTGGCTCTACCTGACTTACTCCTTCGGCAGTCAGCGCGATAATACGCTCATCCTCGCCCGCGCCCGCTTCGAGGCCGGCGCCCTGATCGATCTGGAAGAGATTTTTGCTGCTGCGCCGAACCGGCCCACAGATGTGCATTACGGTGCGCGCCTCGCCTTTCTGCCGGATAACAGCCTCCTGCTTGGTATAGGAGACGGGTTCGACCTGCGCGAACAGGCCCAGATCCCAAGCACGCATTACGGCACATTTGTTCGTCTCGCCGATGATGGTACGGCCTTTGAGCCGGAAGTGGCGGGCGGCGCGTCCGGTGTCTATTCCTATGGTCATCGCAATCCGCAGGCGATTACGGTCGATCCGCAGACCGGTCGCGTTTATGCCAATGAGCATGGCCCGCAGGGGGGTGATGAAATCAATATCCTCGAGCCGGGTGGGAATTTCGGTTGGCCGATCGCCTCCTATGGCATCGACTACACAAATGCTCTTGTGACTCCATTCCAGACCTATCAGGGCATGGTCGATCCGCTGCTCCACTGGACACCCTCTCTGGCCCCGGCGGCGATGGAGTTCTATTCAGCGACGCTGTTTGATGACTGGCAGGGCGACCTGCTGGTTGCCGCACTTATCCCCGGCGATGCCGAGATCGCGTCCGGTCACATCCGGCGCGTTGATCTGGAGAATGGCGAAGTGGTCGGACAGAGCGTGGTGCTCGGCTCGCTTGGTGAGCGCCTTCGCGATATCGCGATTGCATCGGATGGCAGTGTGCTGGTGCTGACGGATAGTCCGGAGGGTCAATTGATCCGGGTTACGCCCAACTAGCCAAATGCGTCAGCCCCTTCCAGCGGGGTGTGCCGGACCAGCCGACTATCGAGCACGGCAGCCTGGCGATGCGGCACAGCCTCGCTCTGATAGACCGTATCCGTCACCATTTCCAAGAATGCTCCGGCGCTCGGATAGGCGGCGATAAAAGCAAGGTCCCAGGCTTCATCTGCAGGGCCAATCAATGTGACCTCGGGGCGCCCGCGCCAGAGGATTGTTCCGCCAACGCGTCGGAAAATCGGCCCGGAGAACTTACCGTAATTGGCATAGGCCTGACGTCCCGTCAGATCCTGTCCGTCCGGATAGGCCGCCTTCTCTCGCAGTTTGATCAGGTTGAGCATCTGGATCGGCGTAGAGCGATCGAGGTCCTTGAAGATTTGGAAAGCTTCACGGCTCGGGTCGATATGGCTCATGACAGCCTCCTATTCCGCTGGCGCTGAGCGCCAGCCCAGAACCTCAAGTATCTGCGCGATCAGTTTGCGACGCCATTCGCCCAGACGCGAGGGCGCGCCGAGCAGCACCGGTGTCAGCAAAAGGGTCAAGAGCGTGGAGAAGCCAAGACCCCAGACCACCGCTGAGGAGAGCTGCACCCACCATTCGCTTGCAGGACCGCCGATTGTGAGCGCGAAGTGCGCAAAATCGGCATTGATCTGGAAGACCATGGGCAGCAGGCCGAAAATTGTTGTGATGGTCGTCAGCATGACGGGACGCAGTCGCTGTGCAGCGGTGCGCACCACAGCCTCATCCACGCTCATGCCGAGCTTGCGAAGGCGCTGGAATGTGTCGATCAGGACGATGTTGTTATTCACCACAATCCCCGCGAGGGTCACAATTCCGGTGCCCAGGAAGAGCACCGAAATGTAAGGGAAGGTCAAAAGCACGCCGAGGAATACGCCAACCACTGACAGCACCACGGCCTGCAAGGTCAGCATCACATGCCAGAAATTATTGAACTGCCAGAGCAGGATCACCGCCATCATGAAGAGTGATGCGGCCATCGCTCCCATGAAGAAGGCTCCCGCCTCGGCATTTTCCTCATCCGCGCCGAGATAGCTGACTTCAACCTGGGGCGGGATTGTGCCGTCGGCGATGCGCGCATCGACCCATTGCTGGACCTCGGCCAGGAGAATATTCCCGGCATATCCATCATCGGCATTGGCGCGAACAATGAAGTACCGCTTGCCATCACGACGACTGATACTGTCCACGCGGGGGCGGGCATCGCGCGTCACGAAGTTTGAAATCGGCACGGCGCCATTCACTGTATTGACCCGCAAATCATCCAGCCGGCTGATATCGCGATCATTGGCCGGGAAGCGGACACGGATATCCACTTCCTCATCGGCATCATCGGGACGATAGCGACCGACGAGCGTGCCCGAGGTGACCAGCTGCACCGCGGCGCCAACCTGGGCGACATCGGCGCCGAACCGGCCGGCCTCCTCTCGATCAACCTGCAGGCGCCATTCGACGCCGGGCAGGGGCAGCGTGTCCTCGATATCAATCAGGCCATCAAGCTGGTCAGCGAAACCACGAACAATCCGGGTCGCATCTTCCAGCGCAGCTGCATCGTCAGAGCGCAGCTGAATCTGCACATCCTTGCCGACGGGAGGCCCCTGCTGGAAAGCGCGAACTTCAATAATGACGCCGGGAATTCCGACCAGGGCTTCGCGGATATTGCGTTCGATCAGGCGACCATTCGGGCGTTCGCCGAAGGGATAGAATTCCACAAAGATGCGCGCAACGGAATCGGCCGGGGCGGATCCGGTTCCATCGAAGGGAGAGGCACCGGGAGGTTGGCCGGCAACGGTATAATAGCCCTTGACGCCTTCAATGCCCTGAATCCGGCGCTCGGCTTCCAGGGCCAGCTCATATTGTTCGGCCGGGGAGAGATTGCCCCGCGCACGCACGAAAACATAGATTTGCTCGGGCTCGGCATCGATGAAGAATTCGCTGCGCATCGAGCCGACGCTGGAAAAGAAACTCACCAGCACGACAAGGACGAAGCCTGCCGCTGCCAGGCTGACCATCAGCGGACGTTTGACCAGTCGCGCGACCAGTCGTGCATACATGCCGGTCAGGCCCGGCAATTCGGTCGGATTGCCGCCCTCCTGCGCATTCAGCTGTGCCAGGGCGGAATTTTCTTCGATCACGCCGCCCTTCTTGCCCAGCACCGAGCCCAGGGTCGGCAGGAAGATCAATGCCATCACCAGGGCAGCGCTGAGGACGAATATCAAGGTGAGCGGCAGGAAGGCCATGTATTGGCCAGGGATGGAATCCCAAAACAGGAAGGGCAGGAATGCCGCCAGGGTCGTCGCCGTTGAGGAGATGATTGGCCAGAACATGCGCTTGCCGGCCTGGGCATAGGCCTGCACACGGGTCTCGCCCTCGGCCAGCTTACGGTCGGCGTATTCAACGACAACAATGGCGCCATCAACGAGCAGGCCGACGGCCAGCACCATCGCGAACATCACCATCATATTGATGGTCAGCCCATAGATATCGAGCAGGAGGAAGGAGAATAGAAAACTGGACGGAATGGCCAAGCCGACCAGCAGGGCCGAGCGTAGGCCCAGCGCCGCCACGACCACAATCAGAACCAGAAGGATGGCCAGCATGATCGAGCTTGTCAGCGAGTTCAGGCTATCGCGAACATAGGTGGATAGATCGAGGCTGAAATCATAGCGCACCGTTTCCGGCCAGCTCTCAGCAATCTCGGCAGTGAGGGCCCGCACAGCCGTATGGAGCAAGCCAATGGTGAAACGGATTTCAGCCTCGATGCTGGTTTGGAT
>JBELMP010000153.1:0-5855 GCA_042095695.1 Maricaulis sp.
CGCGAAAGCTTCCGGGCGCACGGTTTCATCCATCATCGCCGCGAAGAGCGGTGCCGAGCGCAGACGCTCCTTGTGCGTATCCGGCATGGCATGTTCGATCTTGGACAGGGCCTCGGTCGCCGCGGCGGCGAGATCACGATCCCCGGTCGCACGGACAAAGCGCGCGCCAAGTGCCAGGGCGTCGAGCTGTTCGAAGGAGAAGTTCAGAGGCGGTAAATCGAAGCCCGGGCGCAGGACATAGCCGACCCCGGCCTCGCCATCAATCGGCGCTCCCGATGTCACCAGATGGGCTATATCGCGGTAGATTGTGCGCTCTGACACTTCGAACTTGCGGCCCATATCCTGGGCGGTGACCGCACCCGGTGCAGCTTCGCGCAAGGCCTGGACAATCCGGATAAGTCGCTCCGCCCGCCTCATGACGCCTCCTGACGTTGTTCATCTCAACAAGTGTCAGGATTTGAAGGAAAGCTCAAGTCTGTGAAGCGTTTTGCCTGTCAGGAGGCAATCACATCCTGCATGGAATAAAGGCCGGGCGAACGTCCCTCACCACCATTGACCATCCAGCGCGCCGCTTCCACTGCGCCCTGCGCGAAGACGCGACGGTCGAAGGCGCGGTGGGAGATGGTCAGCTCCTCCATATCCGCCAGAAAACGAATGGCATGCTCGCCAATGACCGAGCCGCCGCGCGTGACGGCAAAACCGATACGTCCCTGCTCACGCGGGCCGGTCATTCCCTCGCGGGACCAGATCGCCGCCTCTTCCAGGCTCACACCCCGCGCACGGGCCGCCGCGCGCGCCAGCATCACGGCAGTGCCCGATGGCGCATCCGCCTTGCGCCGGTGATGCGTTTCCTCGACTTCGATATCCCAGTCCCGGGCCGGCAGGGCTGCAGCCTGGGCGACCAACGCCTCCATGGCGGCCACGCCGAGGGAAAAATTCGACGCTTTGAGAGTGGGCAGACGCTCCGCGGATCTTTCCAGGCTGATCTCCTGGTCCTCGCGCAGCCCGGTTACGCCGGTTATCAGACAGGGCCCGCCAAGGCTCGCCAGACGTTGGGCGGCGGCGATGGTCATATCGGGAAGGCTGGCATCAATCACGGCGTCCGCACCGTCAACGGCGAGTTCGAGACTGGTCTCGGCAGTGATGCCGATCGGATCGCGCTCGAGCAAGACCCCGAGATCCTCACCGACATGGCGCGACTCCGCGCGCACGACGACACCGCTCAGGCGGGTATCCGGACTCGCCAAAACCGCTTCGCAAATGGCGCGGCCAAGGCGCCCGGTCGGGCCGAGAATGGCAATGGAGATCCGCGACATGGATCAGCCTCCCATGAAAATCTGATCGGCGAGTTTCTCAAACAGGTATGCGCCGACAATAGGGACGACAGGGATGAGGACATAAAGCGCAAATCGCAGTGTGACCGTCGGCGAGATCGGCCATTCCGAGCGTTGCTGGATCCAGATTTCATAATCGGTCAGCCCTGCCAGCGCGGCTGCCGCATCACCATTTCCGGCCAACGCCTCGTCCCGATGCGCGGCCATGGCTTCGTGAATTCGGGCCAGCTCGGCTGCCTTGGCAGCCTTGATCTTGTCGTGCACGGGGCGCACGGCGCTGGTAAATATCGTCAAGGCGCCGGCGCCGGCTAAGCCGATCCCGACAAGCCCGGCCCAGATTTGACTTGGGTCGACGATAAACAGGAGCAGCACGGCTGCCATGATCATCCAGGAAAATGCGGCGCGCAGGCCAATGGATCCGAACACGTCCAGCCGGTCGAGATGGAAGAGATCCACTTCCACATGATCCCGGATCAGTGATTTCAGCTCGCGCCCCTCGCGCACCACATCATAGCCCGCGCGCAGACCCATGCCGTAAAGCAGGGGCGAGATGAGCAAGAACCAGAGCCCGACCGTGCCCAGATAGGCAAGTGGCGTCGTCTCCATGAAGGTCAGGATCAGCGCATTCTGGACCAGGGCGATGATCCCGCCGATCACGAACATCAGGCGATAAACCGGCCGGGTCCGGACCGTCAGCCGGCCGTCACCAAAACGCAGCGCCAGGGGTTTGATGGCCTCGGGCACCGAATGGGCCATTTCCGGAGTGTATCGCGACCAGTATTGGCGACCATTCTCACTGAGCGCCGGCGCGGTGGTGAAGATCATCGACAGGACGAAGGCTATCCACACCACGCTTTCGACATACCATTGGCCATTGGCGTCGATTTCAATAAGGGCCGGCCGCTGGGTAATCGTCGCGATCAGCGCGTAGCTGCCGACAGAGATCAGCAAAAGGCTGAGTGTCGTTCCCCAGAAGCCAAGCGGGGAACGACTATAAATCGCGAGCTCGAAGGGCTCGTAAAATTGATCCTGGGGAGGCGTCTCGGTCTGGCTCATATGGTCCGAGCTTAGGCTGTAGCGGTCCGCTCTGTCACCCGCTCCGGCTTAATTTGCGTTGGGGCGGCCGTCCTCGGTGGTGACGTCATCCCAGAATTGCCTGACCTTGTTGAAAAAGCCGGTACTGTCAGGATTGCAGCCTTCGCCGGAGATCTCACCGAACTCACGCAGAAGCTCCTTTTGACGGTCGGAAAGATTGCGCGGCGTCTCCACGAAGAATTCGACAATCATATCGCCACGCGGGCCGCCGCGCAGGCGCGGCATGCCCTTGCCTCTCAAGCGCATACGCCGACCGGTCTGGGCGCCCTCGGGAATTTTCATCTCGGCCTTGCCGCCTTCAATTGTCGGAACCTGGATCGAACACCCCAGCGCCGCCTGCACCATTGAGGCCGGGGCCCGGCAATACAGGTTCGGACCATCGCGCTCGAACAGCTCGTGCGGATTGACGGACAGGAAGATGTAAAGATCCCCGCGCGGGCCACCGCGGGCGCCGGCTTCACCTTCACCGGCCAGGCGGATACGGGTGCCATCTTCCACGCCGGACGGAATGGTGACATTCAGCTCCCGGTTTTTGCGCACACGCCCAACACCGTCGCAGGCCTGACAGGGCGTCTGCACGTATTTTCCCCGCCCACCGCATTGCGGGCAGGTCTGCTCCATGGTGAAAAACCCCTGGGTCCGGCGGATGCGGCCGCTGCCATCGCAGGTCGGGCAGGTCTCAAGTGATGTGCCCGGCTCATTGCCCTGCCCATCACAGCGCTCACACTCCATCGCCGTTGGAACGGTGATTGTGGTCTCCTTGCCGTGAAAGGCATCTTCAAGCTCGATTTCCAGATCGAAGCGCAGATCGGCGCCGCGGGCAGGGCCATTGGAGCTGCGACCACCGCGACGACCACCGCCCATGCCTCCCATGCCAAAGACCTGTTCGAAAATATCGGCAAAGTCGGCGGCACCGCCACCGCCAAACGGTCCCTGGCCACCACCCATGCCGCCTTGCTCGAAAGCGGCGTGGCCCATGCGATCATAGGCGGCGCGCTTATCGCCATCTGACAGTACGGAATAGGCCTCGCTGACTTCCTTGAACTTCGCCTCGGCCTCGGGATTATCCGGATTTTGATCCGGATGATATTTCATGGCGAGCTTGCGATAGGCGCTCTTCAGCTGCTTGTCATCAGCGCCCTTGTCGACGCCCAGAACCTCATAAAAATCGCGCTTGCTCATGTCTCTCAACTCTCCGGCAGCACCAGCACAGCGTTCTGACGCATGAGCTGGGCGACCTCATATCCGTGCTCCAAACACAATCCCGGCGCACCATCGGTGATCTGGGCACCGGCATGCAGGGTTTCAAGAAGCACGGTCCGCGGCCATTTCGAGCGCGGCCACATCCTGAAGAAGGCTTCGAGCACAGGTTCTTCAAAGCCTTCAATATCCATTTTCATGACGTCGACGCGGTCGACACCTGCCTCTTCGAGCACGGTCGATAAGGGCTTCATCGGCACACCGCCCTCATCATCCTCGCCGATCCGGACTTCGCCGCGATTGCGCTCATCCTGGACGAGATTGACGAATTTCTCCTCCGCGCCCAGGGCATAGGGGGCGATGAAGACATTGCTGGCTTTAGAGGCTGCGAGATTGAATTCCAGCCGACGACGGTTTTCCGTGTCCGGCTCGACCGCCACGACACGCATCTGTTTTTGATAAAGCGCCGCATCGGCGAGGGCGGACAGGGTGTAGAGACCCGCATTCGCGCCAGCATCGAGAAAAACAAAATCCCGGTCATCCGGGGCCTGGCAAATCGCTGCGCGGATGGCGGCACGTTCGCCGCTATCCCAGGTCTTCGAGCCGACAAAAGCCCGTTTCTCACAGCGATTATCCCGCATATGGACGCGCGCATGCTGGCCGGGGAAGACCTCGACATCGGCAATCTCGCGACCATCGGACATCAGCATGCGTCGCACCACGCTTTCGGCCGCCCGGCGCATCCGGTCCGAGGGCAGCTGCATGGCCGAACGCCGCAGCCACTCCTGGAAGGGAGAAAGCGCAAACGCCCCGTAGGGGGCTGTTACCGGGTCGAAATCGCTCATGACTGCCTCTTAAGAGTCCGACCGGCCGGGCTTACACCCGGCCGGCTTGCTCAGACCTTAAGCGTCTTTTTTGCCGTCTTCGTCAACTTCGGAGAATTCCGCGTCGACGACATCATCCTCTGCAGCGGCGTCTTCGCTCGCTGCAGCCTCACCGGCTTCGGCCTGCTGGGCCGCATACATGGCTTCGCCAAGCTTCATCGCTGCCTGGACGAGGGCCTGGGTCTTCTGCTGGATCGCTTCGAGATCCTCGCCATCCTTGACCTCTTTCAGCTCGCTCAGCGCCGTCTCGATGGCGGCCTTGTCGTCCGCCGGCACCTTGTCGCCGAATTCCTCGAGCTGTTTGTCGGTCTGGTGAACCATGGCCTCGGCACCATTGCGGGCCTCGGCTAGCTCACGCGCCTGCTTGTCAGCCTCGGCATTAGCCTCCGCATCCTTGACCATGCCGTCGATATCCTCGTCGGAAAGACCGCCGGAGGCCTGGATTCGGATCGCCTGTTCCTTGCCCGTCGCCTTGTCCTTGGCGGAGACGTTGACGATACCATTGGCGTCGATGTCGAAGGTGACCTCGATCTGCGGCAGGCCGCGCGGAGCCGGCGGAATACCGACCAGGTCGAACTGGCCGAGCATCTTATTGTCCGCCGCCATTTCACGCTCACCCTGGGAGACGCGAATGGTCACAGCCGTCTGATTGTCATCCGCGGTCGAGAAGACCTGGGACTTCTTGGTCGGGATGGTCGTATTGCGCTCGATAAGCCGGGTGAAGACACCGCCCAGGGTTTCAATACCCAGGGAGAGCGGGGTCACGTCGAGCAGGAGCACGTCCTTGACATCACCTTGCAGAACGCCAGCCTGGATCGCCGCACCCATGGCAACGACTTCGTCCGGGTTCACACCCTTGTGCGGATCCTTGCCGAAGAAACCTTTCACGGCTTCCTGGACTTTGGGCATGCGCGTCATGCCACCGACCAGGACGACATCGTCAATATCGGCCGGGGACAGGCCCGCATCCTTGAGCGCTTTCTTGCAGGGCTCCAGCGTGCGCTTGATCAGATCATCGACCAGCGCTTCCAGCTTGGCGCGGGAAAGCTTGATATTGAGGTGTTTCGGGCCCGAGGCATCGGCGGTGATGAAGGGCAGGTTGACCTCATAGGAGGAGGCAGAGGAGAGCTCTTTCTTGGCTTTCTCGGCTTCTTCCTTCAGACGCTGCAGGGCCAGCTTGTCCTGGCGCAGGTCGATGGCGTTTTCCTTTTTGAACTCGTCCGCGAGATAATCGACGATGCGCAGGTCGAAATCCTCACCCCCGAGGAAGGTGTCGCCATTGGTCGCCTTCACCTCGAAGACACCGTCACCGATTTCCAAGACGGAGACGTCGAACGTACCG
>JBELMP010000154.1:0-5886 GCA_042095695.1 Maricaulis sp.
GGCGGCGGCCTCGGGCAAGCCATTCCCCTAGATGATTAAATCGCCGCAATCTTGCAATCCGTTCGTGCCCCCCTCCCGTAAGTCCCTCACGTCACATGCATGAGACGCCCCCGGACTAGCCGGCCGGCCACACGCCGGTCGGCACCCACTCTACAGGAGGAACGCGAAATGCGTCTCATTACTCTCGCGGCAATTGCCGCAATCTCCGTCGCTGCTCCGGCTCTGGCAGGCGAGCACGTCAAGCGCGACCATCACGGTCATCACCGCACCCAGCAAGCCGATATTGTAGACACGGCAGTCGCTGCCGGCCAATTCGACACGCTGGTTGCCGCTGTCCAGGCAGCCGGTCTGGTCGACACGCTGAAGGGCGATGGCCCGTTCACAGTGTTCGCCCCGCTCGACAGCGCCTTTGCGAGCCTGCCGCATGGCGAGGTTCAGCGTCTGCTGCAGCCGGAAAACCGGCATGAACTCGTCGACCTGCTGACTTATCACGTGGTCGCAGGTGCGGTGACGTCTGACCAACTCTCCGGCCAGATCCTCAATGTGGAAACCGTCGAAGGCTCAACCGTGCTGATCGATGCCACGGACGGCGTCCGCGTAGGCAATGCCCAAGTGGTGCAAGCCGACATCCAGACCTCCAATGGCATCATTCACATTGTCGACCGCGTGATCATCCCGACCGCGCAGTAAGCGACAACAGGTGATAGTCGCGCGGCTGGGCTATCCCGTCCGCGCGGCTGTCCGTCTTTTCGATGACTTGCGGGCGATCGGCCGGACATGCGTCTCAAGATATTCCACGATAATTCCCGCGACATCCTTGCCGGAGGACCGTTCCACGCCCTCCAGCCCCGGTGACGAATTCACCTCCAGGACTTTCGGGCCGGTTGAAGAGCGCAGAAGATCAACACCGGCGACCGACAAGCCCAGCGCCTTGGTGGCCTGGACCGCTGCGACACGCTCCTCCTTGCTGATACGGACCCGTTTGGCGACACCACCGCGATGCAGGTTTGAGCGGAACTCGCCCTCTTCTGCCTGGCGCATCATGGACGCCACGACACGCCCTCCCACAACAAAGCAGCGTACATCCACGCCTTCCGCCTCTTTAACGAACTCCTGGACGATGAAGTTCGCATCCAGCCCCCGAAAGGCATCGATAACCGATTCCGCCGCCTTCTTCGTCTCGGCGAGAACGACGCCGCGCCCCTGGGTGCTTTGCAGGAGTTTGACTACGAGCGGTGCACTACCGACATGGGCGATTAGATTGCCCGTATCCTTCGGCGAATGCGCAAAAGCCGTAACCGGCATCTGGATGCCGGATCGTGCCAGCACCTGGTGCGCGAACAGCTTGTCTCGAGAAGCACCGATCGCTTCCGCCGTATTCAGGCAATAGGCGCCCATCATGGAGAGCTGCCGCAGAACCGCCATGCCATAGCTGGTCATGCTGGCGCCGATACGCGGAATAATCGCATCAAAGACCGGCAGGGGCTGGCCGTCATAATAGACTTTCGGGTCCGCCGCATCGATTGCCAGCGTGCACCGTGCCGTATTGATCATTTCAACAACATGGCCTCGGGTCTCCGCAGCATCACGCAGGCGCTGGGAGGAGTAATTCTTCGGCTCGCGAGTGAGAATGCCGATGCGCAGCGGACGCTTCACAGGGCGGCGACGGGGGAAGTCCTTGTAGAGATCATAGCTCAGTTCACCCTGCGCGTCCGACAGGGCGGGATTGACAACCATATCCTCGAGGATGGCCTGGCGACCCAGCAGCATGCGATAGGCCATGCTTTCCCGATTGGTCAGGGTCAACTCAACGGGCCATTCACGATCGCCGATCCGGACCGGTGTCTCGATAACCCAGCGCAGCTCGCCCTCACCATTTGACGAGATCACCTCGCGACGGTCGACCGCGGGCGCCGAACAGATAACCTCGACCTCCGGCTTGTCCGGGATGGGATGAAGAATGAATCGGACTTGCGGCGCATCTATCGACCCGAAAGGCTCAATCGAGACCGCATGCAACGCTGAGGTCCGGGCCCCTGTATCGACCTTTGCTTTGACAGCAGGCAGGCCGAGCGTCGGGAAAGACGCCCACTCTTCCCAGCCGAGTGAAAATGGCTCATCCATGGCGAAAATCCTGAAAAAGATGCGCCCGATTATAGCCCGGGCTCAAAGTCGTCCAGAAAAATCGCACGCCTGCCCCTCAACAGCGCCGAGACCGCGCTCCCGGATCAGTGGGCCTAACCGGCTTCGGCGGCCCAGACCTTCATGGTCAGCTGGGTATCGCGATCCTTAGGGTGTAACTCGATCTGCTTGGCGAGTCTCAGGCCAGCGCGCTCAATCAGATCCGCCATTTCCTCATCGGAAAAGCCCAGGCGGCGATGATAATGCTCCTCGCGCAGGGTCTCGAGCTGATGCGGCGCAAAATCAACGATGAGCAAACGCCCGCCGGGCTTGAGCACGCGCGCGCATTCCGCAATGGCGATGGCGGGTTCTTCCAGATAGTGCAGGACCTGATGCACGGTCACCAGGTCAGCATCATCATTATCGAACGGCAAAGCGATGACATCGGCATGCCGAACCGAACAATGCGTCAGCCCTGCAGCAGCCAGGTTGGAGCGGGCGACATTCAGCATGGAATGGTTGATATCAATGCCGATCCCGCGCTTCACCCGATCAGCAAATAGCTCCAGCACCCGTCCGGTTGCCACACCGACATCAATCATTTTTTCAAATGGCCCTGCACCGGCCAGTTCGCGCATCGCACGTTCGACTTCATCATCGGACAGGTGAAGCTTGCGGATGCGGTCCCAATCATCCGCCACACTCTCGAAATAGGACTGGGCCGCCTCTGCACGTTGTGCCTTGGTTATTTCCAGACGGGCGATATCGCGGGAGATTACCGGATCATCCGCCGGCACCATCTCGGTCGCCATTTCCGCGAGGCGACGCCCGCCGCCCGTATCGGTCAGGCGGTAGAAGACATAGGCGCCCTCGGGCAGGCGCTCGGCCAGTCCCGCATCAGTCAGTAGTTTCAGATGGCGGCTGACCCGCGGCTGGCTCTGACCGAGAATATTGACCAGTTCCGATACTGTCAGCTCGCCACGCGCCAGCATGACCACGACGCGGAGCCGGGTGGGCTCGGCAAGCGCCTTAAGCTGTGCGACCAAAGCGTCCATGTGATCCAATGCAGACAAATGTGGAATATCACTTGCTTTTATCTGCATCGCGGCGAAGTTCAAACATTGCTGTGTAGATTGGATTCTGGGAGCCCGGATCGTGGCGAAGGACATTATTGTTATCGGTGCTGGTCTTGCAGGCATTGCAGCCGCCTGGTCGCTGCGCAAAAAGGGCTTCAATGTCAGCGTTATCGAAGCCAATGACGGCCCTGCGCTGGAAACCAGTTTCGCCAATGCCGGAGCCCTGACGCCGTCCGAGCCGGAACCCTGGAATGAACCCGGCGTGCAGTGGCAGTTATTGTCCTCCCTTTTCGATCCGCACGCGGCCATGAAGCTGCGACTGCGTCCGCTGCCGGGTCTGATCGGTTGGGGCTTGCGATTTCTGCGCAATTCCACCCGCTCGCGCTATCACGCCGCCGGCGAGGCGAATTTCATTCTGTCCCGCTACAGTCTTGAGCAGACCCGTTCTGTCGGCGACGCGCTCGGCCTCGAATTCGACAATCTCCAGCGCGGCACGCTGAAAGTGTTCCAGTCCGAGTCGCGACTGGACGCGGCAGCGGCCGCCGCCGAACGCCTTGCCCCACTCGGGCTGGCATATGAACGCCTGGATCGCGCGGCTGCCGTGGCGCTTGAACCGCAGCTCGCCGCGACAGCCGACCGTCTTGTTGGCGCGATACATTACCCGATGGATGAAAGCGGTGATGCGCGCGCCTATGCGACCGCGCTCGTTGAAGCCGCGAAGGCCGAGGGTGTCGAGTTTGAATGGGCGCTACCGGTGACCGGGCTGATCGACCGCGCCGGCAAGATTGTCGGGGTTTTCACGGAAACCGAGGAAATCTTCGCCGATGCCGTCATTCTCGCGACCGGTCATGCGGCCTGGACTTTGATGAAACCGCACGGGCTCCACCTTCCTGTCCGGCCGGTGAAAGGCTATTCCCTGACACTGGATATGAGCGGTCTGAATGCGCGTCCCGGCATTCCGGTGGTCGATGATTTCATGCACGCCATCGTCACGCCGATGGGCGACCGCCTTCGTGTCGCCGGCACGGCGGAAATCGCAGGCGAGAATCTCGACCTGACCGAAGCGCGGATTGATAATCTCAAACAGCTTTTGAGCGGGCTGTATCCGGAGCTGGCGCCGGAACTGCTGAATGGCGAGGTCAAGCCCTGGACCGGCCTGCGGCCGATGAGCGCCGATGGTCGGCCCTTTATCGGCGAAACGCGTGCCAAGGGCTTGTGGTTGTCAACGGGACACGGTCATCTCGGCTGGACCCAGGCCATGGGCTCAGCTGCTCTGCTGGCGGACCTTATCGCCGGAGACACGCCCGCAATTGATCCTGAGCCGTACGCGGCAAGGCGGGTTTAGGACATCCCTCCGTCCAGAGCGATGTCCCGATTTCTGTTTACCGTGCAAACTTCTGGAACTTGATGCGCTTGGGCATGTCCGCATCCGGGCCCAGGCGACGCTTTTTGTCTTCCATATAGTCTTCGAAATTGCCTTCGAACCACTCCACATGGCTGTCGCCTTCAAAGGCGAGGATATGGGTGGCCAGACGGTCGAGGAAGAAACGGTCGTGCGAGATCACCACGGCACAGCCAGGATAATTCTCCAGCGCCTGTTCCAGAGCGGCCAGCGTCTCCACATCGAGATCATTGGTCGGCTCATCGAGCAGCAACAGATTGCCGCCGGTCTGCAGCATTTTGGCGAGGTGAACGCGGTTGCGCTCACCACCGGACAGGAGGCCGACCTTTTTCTGCTGGTCGCCACCTTTGAAGTTGAACGTGCCGACATAAGCCCGCGACGGCACTTCCTTGCCGCCCAGCTCGATCATGTCATTGCCGCCGGAGATTTCCTCCCAGACGGTCTTCTTGTCGTCCAGTGCATCGCGGGACTGGTCGACATAGCCCAGCTTGACCGTCTCACCGATACGGATAGAGCCCTTGTCCGGAGTTTCCTGACCGGTGATCATTTTGAACAAGGTGGATTTACCCGCACCGTTCGGACCGATGACGCCAACAATACCGCCCGGCGGCAGTTTAAATTCCAGGCCTTCGATGAGCAGCTTGTCTTCAAAGCCTTTCTTCAGGCCGTCAACCTCGACAACGACACCGCCAAGACGCGGGCCGGGCGGGATGGTGATCTGCGCTGTGGTGATTTCCTGGCGTTCTGCTGCGTCACGCATTTCCTCATAGGATTTGATACGCGCCTTCGACTTGGCCTGGCGGGCTTTCGGTGACGAGCGGATCCATTCCAGCTCCCGCGCCAGGGCCTTCTGCTTGGCACCGGACTCCCGGCTTTCCTTAGCCAGGCGTTTGGCTTTTTGCTCCAGCCACGCCGAGTAATTACCTTCCCACGGAACGCCCTTGCCGCGGTCCAGTTCCAGTGTCCAGGTGGTGATCGTATCCAGGAAGTAGCGGTCGTGGGTCACGACCAGGACAGCACCCTTGAACTCTTCCAGATAGTGCTGCAGCCAGGCCACGCTCTCAGCGTCGAGATGGTTGGTCGGCTCATCGAGTAGCAGCATGTGCGGTTCTGACAGCAGCAGGCGGCACAAAGCGACGCGGCGGCGCTCACCGCCAGACAGATCCGTCACTGGCCAGTCCGACGGCGGGCAGCGCAGCGCGTCCATCGCCATCTCGATCTTGCTGTCGATATCCCAGGCATCAGACGCATCGATCTTTTCCTGCAGCTCGGTCATCTCGGCCATCA
>JBELMP010000155.1:0-5851 GCA_042095695.1 Maricaulis sp.
GCGCCCGTGAGATTGGCACCGCGCATGATGGCGCCGCGCAAATCTGCCCGGCGCAGGGACACACCTTCAAGATTGGCTTGACGCAGATCGGCAGCAAAGAAAATCGCACTGTTGAGCGTGCATCCGGTGAAATTCGTATTCCGGCAGACCGCGCCACTGAAATCAGCATCTGACAGGTCGCGTCCGGACAGATCCAGGTTTTCCAGGATCGTGTAGGCGAAGGTCGCCCGGGCGCCGCCGGATCGTCCTGACCAGAGACGCTCATGCCGTTCGCACATCGCATCGACGGTCATCTGGTCCAGTTGCGTAAACTCAATCTTTTGACCTGCCATGCGCAGAGCCCCGATCATAGTATTAGAAAACCAATGTAAACTATGCCGTTGGGGTTAACGACTGGTATGGGCAGCTTACATCCGGACGGCGCGTCCGGTAGCGACAAGCTCGGCAGCCGCCGGGTGGTCGGGCGAGAGGCGAATTCGCGAGAGACCTGCATCGCCGAGCCGGGTCAGCTCGGCATCGAGCCGGGCGAGATCGATATCCTCCAAGCGACCGTCAAACCCGGTTTCAGTGGCGGTGACATAAACCAGCGGCTGGCCGGTTTTCACCCGATGGAAGAAGCCTGCATAGAGGGGTGCCGCGTCGTGCGCACACACACCAGTCGTGACGGGAATTCCGGCGTCGCGGAGTATCTCGACGCCCCTGCCCTCGACGCGCGGGTCTTCGTCTTGGCAGGCAATGACGACGCGGGCAATCCGGGCATCGACAAGGGCTTCGGCGCAGGGCGGGGTCTGGCCGTAATGCGCACAGGGTTCCAGCGAAACATAGGCTGTCGCGCCAGAGACAGGCTCGTCGGCAGCGTCGAGCGCGACACGCTCGGCATGCGGTCGCCCGCGATCCGCGGTCCGGCCGGTGGCCAATACCCGTCCCGACTTGACCAGTACACAGCCGACTGCCGGATTGGGTGTCGTCCGCCCAAGCTGGGTGCGAGCCAGGGCGATGGCGGCCGACATGTAGCGGATGTCGGCAGGGCTGGTCATGGCAGGGCGGGCAAGGGCTGCGCGCGTTCCGCATCCAGATAGCGGGAACTCAGAGGTGTTGTGCCATCATCGGCGAGATCGATCAGCAGCGGATTGCCGGTCGGGATCTCAATCCCCATGATGTCGTCATCACTCACCTTGAAAAGAAGCTTCACAAGCGCGCGCAGACTATTGCCATGCGCTGCGATGATCACAGTCTCGCCAGACTGGAGGCGCGGCAGGATATCGGAACGCCAGTAGGGCTCTACACGGTCGAGGGTCAGCTTCAGGGATTCCGAAGAGGGCAGGAGTGCCGGATCGATATCGTGATACCGCGGATCCTGGCGCGGATGGAATTCATGGTCCTCGCTCAGCGGCGGCGGCGGGGTGTCGAAGGAGCGGCGCCAGATTTTCACCTGGTCTTCGCCATGCTTTTCCCGCGTCTCGTCCTTGTTGAGGCCGGACAGGCCACCATAGTGACGCTCATTCAGGCGCCAGGATTTCTCAACGGGGATCCATAGGCGATCAAGGCCGTCCAGAGCGAGATTCAGCGTCTTGATGGCCCGCTTGAGGACCGAGACATAGGCATGGTCGGGCGCGAACCCTTCAGCCTTCAGTAGCGCCCCGGATTTTTCAGCCTGCGCAATACCCTGGTCCGTGAGGTCAACATCGACCCAGCCGGTAAACCGGTTTTGCAGATTCCATTCGCTCTGGCCATGGCGAACGAGGGCAAGTTGCGGCATTGCGGATCTCCTCTTTCCTGCGCCGGAGCGATAGCCTGCTGCGCATGCCTTCGCAAGCGCAGCGCGTCATTTCGACCGCTTCAAGGATTAGTCATTCTGTTCGATTGAAGCCTGTGCTAGATTCTGGGTTCCCGGACAGGAAAGTGACTGCCGTCCGGTGTTTTCCGAGTGGTTCCGATTGCGGCATTCAGCTGCGCCCGATGCAAGCGGGCGGTGCGCGTAGTGATGACATCCCCCTGTGAAGCTGCGCCCTGAAGGCCGACTGAGCCGCGCACGTCTCTTCCCCGGACGTGCGCGGTCCTGTTATGAGGACGGTAATGCAAAACCGGCCAGTGAGAGCCGGGACCGCCGTTTGATAAGGAATTGGAATGCCCGACTTTGATGCTCTTGCCAGCGCTCGACGTGTGATCGAGACTGAACGCGATGGATTGGAGGCGCTCGCCCGGTCGATCGGGGAGGACTTCACCCGGACGGTTACCCTGGCGGAGGGGCTGAGCGGCCGCCTAATCTGTGCAGGTGTGGGCAAGTCCGGTCATGTCGCCCGGAAAATCGCTGCGACGCTCGCCTCCACCGGAACCCCTTCCTATTACGTGCATCCTACCGAGGCGAGCCATGGTGATCTCGGCATGATCACCCCCGATGATGCGGTTCTGGCCCTGTCCAAGTCCGGAGAGACGAAGGAAATGGGGGATTTGATCGCCTATTGCCGCCGCTTCTCGGTCCCCCTTATCGGTATGACGGCGAACCCCGACAGTGCCCTGGGGCGCGCGGCGACACACAGGCTGTTCGTGCCCGATGCGCCGGAGGCGTGTGGTGAGACGCGCGCACCCACCACGTCGACAACGCTGATGATGGCGATGGGGGATGCGCTGGCCGTCGCGCTTCTGGAAATGCGCGGTTTCACCGCGTCTGACTTCAAGACCTTCCATCCGGGGGGCTCATTGGGGGCAGCACTGGCGACCGCAGCGGACATTATGCATGCTGGCTCGGCGATGCCGCTGATTTCGGCGCAGGCGCCGATGAGCGAAGTTCTGATCGAGATGACCCGGAAGAGCTTCGGCTGCGCGGGAGTTGTCGATGGAAATGGGCATCTGGTCGGTATAATCACCGATGGCGATCTAAGGCGTCACATGGGTAATGATATGGTTGCGCGGACCGCCGAGGACGTGATGACCCGACGGCCGAAAGTGGGTCGAACCGATATGCTTGCGGCTGATGTGCTCCGGGAAATGACCGTCGGACAGCCGAAGATTACACAGCTCTTCCTGGTTGATGAGAGCGGCAAGCCCGCCGGATTGATCCACCTGCATGATCTGCTGCGTATTGGCCTGAAATAATTCGCTGTAGGCGCAGGCGGGCGGCGATGGCATAATATAGCGGCGTCAGATGTTTCCGGGAGTATGTGTATGATCAAGGGCGTAGATGTTGCGCTGGGTAGGCGTTTGCGACCGCATTTTCGAATGCTGGCGCTTTTCGGCCTGGCTGCGAATCTCCTGCTCCTGGTTTCACCGCTATACATGCTGCAAATCTATGACCGCGTCATGAGTTCAGGGTCGTATGATACGCTCATCTGGCTGACCGTGATCGCGGTCTTCCTGCTTATCGTTTACGGGGCGGCAGAAATGGGCCGCCGCCGCGTTTGCGCCCTCGCTGGTAGCGTTATTGAGGATCATGCGGCCGAACGCATTTTCGACCGCTTTGCGGACGAGGCAGAAGGTCGGCCAGCGCTCGCGCGCGATCTTTCAAATCTGTCGCGCGTGCAGACCTATCTCCAGACAGGTGCGGGCCTGCCCTTTGTCGATCTGCCTTTCACGCCACTTTTCCTGATTGTGATGTTCTTGATTCACCCGCTGCTTGGCTTGATCGGGCTGGCGGGAATCGTGATCGTCTTTTCCGTGGCGCTGGCGGCGGAGTTAACGTCGCGTCAAACCAGTGAAACCTCGCAAGGTCTGTTGAACCGCGCCTCGCAATTCGCGGCTGACCTGGAGCGGCAAAGATCTGCACTGGTCTCCATGGGGCTGATGAACCGAGCGTTCGCAAGCTGGCGGAGCCAGAAAATCATGGGTCAGGCCATGGCCCTTGGTGCCGCGCAGTCGGACGGAAAGTTCTCTGCGATTTCGCGGGCGACGCGTCAGACCCTGCAGATTATCGTCCTCGGGGGGGGTGCCGCACTGGCGCTCAGCCAGCAGATCTCGCCCGGATCTATCGTGGCCTCCTCCATCATCCTGGCTCGCGTCCTGGGACCGGTCGACCAGATCGTCGGCGGCTGGCGCAACAGCGCGCAGACCTGGCGAGCCTGGCTGGAGCTCTCCGAGCGGATCGCCGGCGATGATGCGCCGGCCTATACAGCTTTGCCCAAGCCCGAGGCGCGCCTTGTGCTCGACCGTCTGGCCGTGAGTTTGCCCGGCTCTGATCAGGCAATGATCCAGCCCTTTTCCTTCGAAGCCGGTCCTGGACAAATCATCATCCTCGCCGGGGCGATCGGATCAGGGAAGACTAGCCTGCTTCAGACAATTTCCGGAGCCTGGCCGGTGGGCGGCGGCAGTGTTCGCCTTGGCGGCCGGGCAATTCATGTATGGCCGTCCGACGATCGCGGCCGCTATGTCGGCTATGTGCCGCAGGATGTGGAATTGCTGCCTGCGTCCATCGCCGCAAATATCAGTCGGCTGGGCGATGCAGATTCGGACGGGGTGATTGCGGCGGCAAAGAGTGCAGGTGCGCATGACGCAATTCTCGGCCTGCCCGACGGCTATGACACAATTGTCGGACCAGGCGGCGTGCGCCTTTCTGCGGGGCAGCGGCAATTGGTCGGCGTCGCGCGCTCTCTTTATGGCGATCCCAGCCTGCTGCTGTTTGACGAGCCTACCGCCAATCTCGACAGCGGGGCCGCCGGCACGCTGGTAAAGTCGATCCGTGCCCGTGCCGAGGCGGGATCGGTCATACTGGTTTCCACCCATGATCGGCGTCTTATCGAGCGGGCGCATACCGTACTGTTCGTGCGTCAGGGCTCTGTGCTGTCGGCGTCTGCCGAACAATATCTCAATCTTGCACTCGGGCCAGGCGCCGCAGCGAACTCGGGAACGGTGCCTGGATCGGGAGCTGCCGGATGAGCGATCAGGCGCTAATGAGAGACCCGTCCATCCGGCTTGCAGCACTGGCGTGTCTGGCCGGTCTGGGCGGATTTCTGGTCTGGGCGGGACTGATCCCGCTGGCCGAGGGCGTGCCCGCATCAGGCCTGGTCGTCGTTGAGAACAGCCGGCAGGTCGTTCAGCACCTCGAAGGTGGCATTATCGAGGACCTGCTGGTGCGAGACGGGGACCGGGTCGAGGCAGGCGATGCGCTTTTGACGCTGCAAGAGACGGCTTCGCTGGCCGTGCGCGACGAGATCCTGCTGGAGATCGCGACGCGGACCGCCTCCCTGTCGCGACTTGAAGCCCTGCGCGATCGGTTGGATAGCCCGGATTTTTCCGCACTCGACGCGCTTGGCCTGTCCAGCATGGATTATGCCGCCGTCCGGGAGCGGCAGGTCGATCTGTTCGAGCAACAACGACAGACAATTGATGCCGATATTGCAGTCCTTGTGGCACGTCGTGACGGAGCGCGCTCGGCCAAGGACCTGTATCGCGACCAGATCGTGATCACCCAGCGCGCTTTGGCGGCGGCTGAGGACCAATTGACCCTGCTAAATGAGCGTGTTGGACGTCAAATGGCGCGACTCGATGAGCTGCGTGCCATGGAGCGAGATGTGGCCGCGCTGGAAGCGCAGATCGGGTCTTTGCGTACACAGGCCCAATCCGCAGAGACTCTGGAACGCGATCTTGACGGTCAGATCGCCCAGGCGGAAGCGGCATTCCTGCGCGACATCTCCGCCGAGCAGTTGGAGGCCCGCGCCGCGCTGGGGGTCGCTGAGGAGAGATTGTCCGCGGCCCAGGACGTGCTCAACCGGGTTGTTATCACTGCCCCGCAATCCGGGGAGGTGCTCAATCTTGCCTTTTCGACACGGGGTGGCGTCGTCCGGCCCGGCGAGACAATCCTGGAAATCATTCCAGAAGCGGGTGAGCTGACAGTATCGGCGCGCATTCGGCCGACCGA
>JBELMP010000156.1:0-5782 GCA_042095695.1 Maricaulis sp.
GAGCCCCAGCAGGGCGACGTCATCGGGACGCATTGCGAATCCCCTTCTTAATCGCTGTTAAGACTGCGCGCGCACAGTTAACGCGGGCTTAACCGCATCAGCCCAGAAGGCGGATATCCCATGACTCGAGTCTCGAACGGATGACAGAACACGTGCACTGGACACAATATCTTCTCGCCTTGTTCGTCCTGGCTGGCCTACTCAGCCTGCTCGGCCTGTTTGCCCTTGCTGTTCAGCGTGGCTGGCTCTTCCAGCAACTGACCGGGCTGACCGCATTCAAGGCGCCGGACAGACGTCTTCAGATCACTGAGACCCTGGTGATCGATCCGCGGCGACGCGTTGTCATCCTCAAGGTCGACGATGAGGAACAAGTCATTTTGCTTGGCGCGCAGGAAGAGACGGTGCTGAAGACCGCACCGGCGAAGATCACCAGTCCGGTATCCAGCTCGGCAGAGGAGAGGCAGCAGTGACACGCAAGGGTTTCTGGTTCTGCTTATCACTTTTTGTACTTGGCCTTCTGACCCTGATGTCCGGCAGTGCCGAGGCACAAAGCGTCACCATCGACACCGGCACGGACGGCGAGTTGACCGAGCGCGTGCTTCAGCTCATCGCATTGTTGACGGTTCTGTCGCTGGCCCCGTCCATCGTCATCATGACGACGAGTTTCGTGCGCATTATCGTGGTGTTATCGCTGTTGAGAACCGGCCTGGGTCTACAGCAAAGCCCGCCGAATGCTGTCCTGATCAGCCTGGCGCTTTTCCTGACCGCATTCATCATGGCGCCAGTCTTTTCCGAATCCTATGAAGAGGGCATCGAGCCTCTGCTCAATGGCGAGATCGAGTTACAGGAAGCCTTCGCCCAATCCTCCGGTCCGGTGAAGACCTTCATGCTGTCGCATACACGCGAGGCGGATCTCCAGCTCTTTATCGACATGTCGCGGACCGACATTCCGGAAACGGCTGCCGACACACCTTTCTTCGTCGTGGCACCAGCCTTCATGATCTCCGAGCTTCGCCGCGCTTTCGAGATCGGCTTCCTGCTCTTCATCCCCTTCCTGATCATCGATCTCGTGGTGGCGTCCATCCTCATGTCCATGGGTATGATGATGCTGCCACCAATCGTAATCTCCTTGCCTTTCAAGCTCATTTTCTTTGTGCTTGTCGATGGCTGGCGGCTGGTTACCGGCTCGCTGGTGCAGAGTTTCGGGACCTTGCCCACCTAGCGAGGATCATCGCCTTAGCGACCACATCGACGACGAGAACGGCTTCGATCAAGCCGGACAGTGTCGGCTATGCACCGCCGCCGCTAAACCGCTCTCTGAACGGCTCCATGAAGGCCTGCAGCGTATCGATACCGGCGATCTGGCCGGCAAGGTCGGAGAAGCGGACATTGCCGGGGGTCGCATCATCATCGGTCAGGAGATTGAAGGCCGCTGCCTGATCCGTCTGTGCCATCAGACCGGCATAACGTTCACCCAGGCGACGGCCAGATGTCACATCCTGCGACAGCGAGTAGGCAATCGCGGCCCGCATAACATCATTCTGCTCTGACGGGGTCAGCAAGGATTGATCCTGATAACGATTGGCAAGGATCCGCTCGAGGCGACGTCCTGTCGATGGCCAGTCCCGCGCCTCCCAGGCTACATCCGCGCGCAGGCGCGCCGCAGCGACAGAGAGGTCATCTGAAATGAGATCGAGAGCGGCCTCAGACCGTCCCAGCTCAGACAGGGCACGGGCCTCCAGCAGGTAGCGCTCATCGATCAATTCCTGCGGCAAGCCGGCGACGCGAGACCGCCGGATGGCATTGAGCGCATCCTCATAGCGATGGTCCATAAGATAGACGACGGCCAGGTCGGTCGCCACCCGAGCCCGGGCAATCGGCTCCCGCAGCCGGTGGTCGACCTGGTGCTGCAGCAATTCGGACGCTGGATCGAGCAAGTCGAACGCGATCAGACGATCGGCCAGACGCCGGATCATGCGATCGCCATCTGTCCCGATCGGCGCCAGATGCTGATACTGATAAAAGAGCGCGACAGCTTCGATCGGATCCATGCGATCCGCCTCTCCATCCAGGAAGAGACGCCGGAAGATCGAATTCATATCGTCGAAAATGCGTCGCTCGGCCTCGCTCCCGGCAAAACGGCTCTGGGCGAGGCCCATTGTTTCCAGACCGAGTGCGAACTCACCGGCCGATATGTAAAGCTGCCCAAGCTGCCGGATCGTGTCGGATTCGATACTGTCGCCGCGCCAGCGGAAGCGTAGATTCTCAAGCTCATCAATCGCTTCGGCCCGTTCGATCTGACCGGCTTCAAGCCGCAGACGGATGAGCTCGTAAATTGCGCGGGCCTCAATGGGTGGTGTCCCAGAGCTTTCAAGCGTCTCAAACAAGGCGATGGCCCGGTCGAGTTCGCCGCGCGTCTCGGCAAGGCGCGCCTGCACATAGGTTGCATCCAGCTCCGTGCGGGCATCGGGCTCTCCGCCTTCGATCGCATAGAGGTGTTCCTCCGCTGCGGCGACATCGCCGACCTCGAGCGCCGCGCGGGCGCGCGCCGCTTCGAAACGGGCCTGCCAGACCGGCGGGTAGAAATAAGCCGCATCTTCACCGCGCTCGAGCCGGCGGCGCGCATCTTCCCAGCGCTCCTGCTCTACCGCGATCATGCCGCGCCACATATCGGTTGCGGGATCATTGGCCAGCGAGGGGTCAGCCAGAAAGGCCTCCGCATCATCCAGCCGGTACATCATGTAGCTGGCGACACCACGAAGGGCGCGGACATGCGCATTAACGGCCAATTCAGGCTCATCATGAGTTGCCATGTACAGCATGCCCAGGGCCTCAGGCGCGAGTTCATTGGCCAAGAGGAAGCGCGCGAGGGCGATCCGGCTGTCCGAGGAATTCTCCATCGCGGCGGCACGCTGCCGCGTGGTCCAGTCATCGGCGAAATAACCTTCACCGGCCCAGGCATTGAAATCCATAAGGGCGGGCGAGGAGATATTGGCCAGCACGGCGCTCGCGCCCTGCCCGGCACCACCGTCCGCGGACGGCGTCAGGTCGAGGCCTTCGGGCCGTCCGATAATGGCGCCTGCATTATTTACGGAAATCATCAGATCATCCGCCAGCACCTCGACGGCGGCACCATGCGCGGACGGCAGAAGCGCCCCACCGACAAAGGCCCGACGCGCGCCCAGGCCTTCGACGGGTCCCAGCGCCGTCACCACGCCGATACGATCCCCGACGACCCGGTCCTCGATCCAGCGAACACTCTGCGGATTGCTCAGCCCGACGATAATTCGCCCAAGCCGCCCGCGCCGCGCGTCACGCCGAACAGAAACGGGGCGAGGAGGACTATCGATCCGTTCTGAGAGAACGAGTGTCCATGTCCCATCCTCGAGACGCGCTTCAGCCTGTGTTGTTGTCGGCACTTCCAGGCGAGCCGCCGTGTAATCCTCACCACGATAGACTTCATGGCGTCCGACATGACGGCGCTCGCGGTGGGCCAGCTCCGCCATATTGAGCTCAGCCGCGGCATCAAAAACAATCCAGATCGCCTCACCGCGCCGGAAGACTGCGGCGCCGAGCGGGCCAGCCCAGTCAAATTCGATACGCAAATCACCTGCGAATTCGGTCACCGCCGCGTGCACAATACCATCGGCGGGCACCGGGTTCACCGGCGGCATATCAGCCTCATCCGGCGGCGTGTAGGTCTCGATGGGCTGGGTCTCCGGAGCGGCAGCGAGCTGGATCGGCCCTGTTTCCGCGAGCGCATCTTCGGGTTCGCTCATCGGATCGGTATCCACCGCCTCTTGCAGCGGCTCACGCGCTTCCGGAATGAGTTCAGCGATCTGTTCCAGGAGTGCCGCTGCGGAGGCCGCCGCGGGATCGAGCAGATCAATTGTCACGCGCGGGCCATCATCCCAGGCGCGCACACGCACATCGGGATCGACATCCAGCTCGACCACCCATTCATCGGCTTCGCGCTCTGCGCGGACCTGCCGCAAAAGGTCGGGCGGCGAACCATTCAGCCTTGCCAGAGACGCCACGCCCGGCTGATTGAAACGCAGGATGGCGGTGTCACCGCTTTGACGCAGCGTATAGTCGACGGGCGCCGGCCAGGTCATTTCCAGGCGCGTATACTCCGCGGTCTGTCCAATCCGGATATCGACCGGCACAGCGGGAATCGGCGGTGGCGCATCGGCTTCAGCCTGCGCGACAAGGGCTGCGGCCGCTGCGGCCTCGGCCGCCACAGCCGCGTCGATTTCGGCCTGCTCGCGCGGCGAAATCACATCGGCAGGCCCGGTTGCGCCCTGGGGGAGAATATCGATTGCCACCCAGTCATAACTGGCAGATGTCTGAACATCGGAGGCGCGGTTCAGCGCAATGCGCAGCGTGCGACCATCGGGGTCCAGACGCGCCCTTGCCGCCAGACCCGCCATCGCATCGGGCAATTGCGAGGCATCGGCTTCGATCGGTTCGGAAAGCGTCGCGATCAAGACTGTATGCTCGATCGCCACCTCGGCGCTTGGCTGTAAATCACCTGCTGCATCAGGGTAGTCGATCAATAGACGCGTCGCATTGCCCACCCGCTCGACGGCAAGCTCTGCAGGTTGTTGAGCAAATGCCGACGCGCTCGCGAGGACCGCGAGCGCGACACCGCTCAGGAGCGATTTATGATCACTCCGTTTCAGCAAGCCGGGCCTCCAGCTCGTCACGCGTATCAGGCAGATCGCCGCGGCTGGCCATCAACTGGGTCAGTGCCGCAGCTTCATTGGCGGTCATGGCGGCCAGGATGGGGCCGAATGTGCGGGTCGACATGCGTGTCGCAATCTGCAGCTGGACGCTGGGATCCAGAACGACAATTCGATCTGCGGCCTCGTTCGGCTCCATTGCGTTATACCAGGCCACGATCGTATCCATGTCCTCGGCTTCCATCTCGGAAAGCTGTCCGAACAATTCCTCGACCTGGCCGCGCAACGTGTCCAGCTCGGCGATACGGCTGTCAACGCGCTGCTCCATCGCCAGCATCAGCGCTTCGCGCGTGTCCAGTTCAGCGGCCCGGGCATCCAATTCCTGCGACCGCTGCCGCAGGGCGCGCAGCACATCCTCCTCCTGGGCTGTCCGCACACCGCTGGCCAGCCGATTCTCAAACGCAGCCGTAATGGCGGCCGCATCATAGGCCGGCTCGCTCGCTGGGGCTTCCTCAGCCTCGGTCTCATCACCGGCGCGCTCATCCACCGCTTCTTCAGCAGGAGCCTCAGGCTCCGGTGCTGTCGCGGCATAAGCGGTGAAATAGTCCGCCGCACCGTTGGCTACGGAAATCAGCTTCATGCCGAACAGCCCGCCGAGAAGAATGGCGATGACCGATAGAATGCGAACAGACTGGGTCATGACGTTTACCGGACGTCCTTGAGATCATTGAGCACGGATGAGCCAGCGCCCTCCGGGAAGATTTCCGCAGCGCGGCGACGCGGCGCCCGGCGGGTCGCGACGGTATCCACGGCCTTGTCGGCATGACCGGTGACGAATTGCAGCTCATCAGTCAGTTTTCTGGCCTCTGCAACACGCCGCTCGAGCACATCACCGGATTCAGTGGTTGCACGCTCGAGCGCTGCCAGGGCCGCGCGCGCGCGATCCGTTGCATCATTGAGCGCGATAACGCTCTCGCGAACGCCATCCTGACCCGTTTTAAGGGCGTTCAGCCGACGGTCCACGCGCCAGCACATGATCACAGCGACCAGCAGCAGGACAGCGACCGTAGCCTCGAAAATCAAACCGGCGAGTGTCATGC
>JBELMP010000157.1:0-5758 GCA_042095695.1 Maricaulis sp.
AGCTTGTGAACTGGGACTTTGTGGCGAAAAACCTCGAGGCAGCTCTCGAGGATGTCGAGTAACGTATTTACGGCCTCGCCAAGGCCATAAATCACGCCTAGGCTCCCCCCCGGTCGATAAATCGAGGGGGAGTTTCCCATGTTCCGTACCGTGGTATCCGCGGCAATTCTGGCGGTCGCGACCCAGGCGTCCGTCTTCGCCCAGGCGTTTTCCGAGCCCGGGCTCGCAGCTTTTGATGCAGCGCTTCAAACACGCGTCGATAATGGTGTGCGCGCTGGCTATGCAGCCATTCTTATCCGTAATGGCGAGACCCATATCGCCACGGCCGGCTATGCCGATATCGCGGACCAGCAGATCATGGATGCGGACACGCCTGTGCGCATCGCCTCCATGTCCAAACCGGTCAATGCTCTGGCGGTCATGATGCTGGCCGAGGCTGGTGCACTGGCGCTGGACGATCCGCTGTCAGACTATGTCCCCGAATTCGGCATGACCCAGGTTGCCGTGTCGCCGATGAATGACGCGGACGGCGCATTGGCAACAGTGCCCGCCAATCGCCCGATCACCATTCGTGACCTCCTCACCCATACATCCGGTGTTGGTTATATCTTCGACTATCAGACCGATCTCGGACGCGCCATGGCCGCCGGAACACTCTATCAGGGCGAGGGTGATCTGGAGGCCAAGATCGCGTCCCTGGCAAGTTTCCCGCTCTATTTCCAGCCCGGTGAGCGCTGGTTCTATTCCTATTCGAACGACATTCTCGGCCGGGTCGTCGAGGTCGCCTCGGACATGGCCTATGAGGACTATCTGGAAGACCGCATCTTCGCGCCGCTCGGGATGACCGAAACCGCCTTCTTCCCGGACGAGGCCTATATTGCGCGCATGGCCGAGCTCTATGTCCACGGTCCCGACGGCGCCCTCTACCCGGCCTTCAATGCCGAGAACCCGGAATACCAGCCGACCTGGGCCTCAGGCGGCGGCGGCCTGGCCTCCACTGCCAATGATTATGCGCGCTTCGCGATGATGCTGCTCAATCGTGGCGAGCTGGATGGAGTTCGCCTCGTTTCCGAATCCGGCTTTGCGCAAATGGTGACACCGCAGGTCGCGCCGGATCAATTGCCTGCGAGCATGACCGGTCTGAGCTATGGCTATGGCTTTGGCATTGTCATGCCGGGAACAGATGACCGTCCTGCGCTTGGCGTACCGGGCGATTTTGGATGGGGCGGTGCCTTTGATACGGACTTCTTCGTCAGCCCCGCAACGGGTCTGGTCGCCATCATGATGACCCAGACCATTCCCGGCGAGAACACGCCGGACGGGCGGACCACGGCCTGGTTCCGACCGGCGGCCTATGGGACCCTGCCGCAATAAGCGAGGCTTCCTCCTCCAAGAAGAAAGGCCCGCCGGATGGCGGGCCTTTTTGCTTGAGCGTGGCTATTGAAAGGTTAGCCGAACACCGTCTGGGCCATCGACATGGCCACCAGCATGGGGAAGCTGAGCAGGGTATTCGTGCGCGAGAACAGCATGGCTGTACGCGCCGCAGCCGGCTTTGCATCCGCCTCGGCATCGACAATGCCAAGGGCGATTTTCTGGTTGGGCCAGATCACAAACCAGACATTGAACGCCATGATCAGGGCCAGCCACATACCAATCCCGATGAAGGAGTATTGCGGCGTATAGGCTTCAGCCAGCAGGCCGAGCGACAGGACTTCCATCGTGTAGCCGCGCATGCCGGCCACGGCGAGACCGGTAACGACGGTCGCCAGCGCTCCCCAGCGGAACCAGAACAAGGCGGCCGGCGCAATCACCTTGCCGATAGCCGGTTTTTGCTCATCGGGAATATTCGGCATGTTGGGGATTTGCACGAAGTTGAAATACCAGAGCAGGCCAATCCACATGATGCCGGAAACGACATGGGTCCAGCGGGCAATGCCCTGCCACAGCGCGGGTCCGAGCTCGATCGCCCCGCTGAGAATATAGGCGACGATGAGAATAATCGCGAGCAGTAGCGATATGTGCACCGTCGTTCGAAGATTGGTCAGAATTGCGGCCATGGGCCCCTCCCCGAGGAATCATTGTGATTATTGGATCGGGGATGAATAGCGCAATTCGCCTGGCAGGATAAGTCGCCTAGAAATCGATGACTTCGACATCCTCGTCAGAGGAGCGGTTGACCTTGGTCAGGAGCAGGAGCGGAGCGGCGACAAAAATGGACGAATATGTCCCGATCAGCACGCCCCAGATCATCGCAAAGGAGAAGCCTTTCAGGGCTGACCCGCCAATGAGGTAAAGGGATAGCAGCGCAACCAGCGTGGTGATGGAGGTCAGGATCGTCCGCGACAGCGTGTCATTGATTGACAGGTTCAAAACCTCATCCAGCGGCTTTACCTTATACTTGCGCAAATTCTCGCGGATACGGTCATAGACGACGACCGTGTCATTCATCGAATAGCCGACAATCGTCAGGATGGCGGCGACAGTCGCGAGATCAAACGTCATCTGGGTGACGGCAAACATGCCGATCGTGGCGATCACATCATGGGTCAGGGCGATGATCGCACCGACCGAATACTGCCACTCGAACCGGAACCAGATATAGATCAGCATCAAGAGCAGGGCCACGGCGATCGCGGTTGCACCGGCAATCACCAGCTCGCCCGACACAGCGCCGCCGATGACAGATGTACCGCGGATTTCGACATCATCGACCGCGGCGGTCAGCGCCGCTTCAAGCGCCCGGCGCGCATCCTGCTGGGCGCGTTCTCCATCCAGCCCCTCGCCCTCCTGCAGGGGCAATGTAATCAGAACAGACCGGCTCTCATTGCCAACCCGCGTCGAGGCCTGGATCTTGGATTCGCCCAGGCCAAGCCCGTCCGCGACAAGGCGGAGGTCCTCGGTCGGCACGGCGGTCATCACCTCGGTCTGTATACCGCCACGGAAATCAATCCCGAAATTAATGCCCAGGGCGCCGAAGGCGACGAGCGAGCCGAGCATGGCGGCGATCGAGATCACCATGGCAATCATGCGACCGCGGATGAAGCCGATATCAGTGCCGGAGGGGAGATATTTAACGAGCGCAAAAGCCATGTCTGATCTCCTACAGCGGCAGTTTCGTCGGCTTCGTCGCACGCAGCCAGAGCGCGGCCAGCAGGCGCGAGAAGACGAAGGCGGTAAAGACGGAGGTGATAATGCCAATTCCGAGGGTCACGGCGAAACCGCGAACCGGGCCAGCACCCAGCATGAATAGCACGCCCGCGGCGATGAAAGTGGTGATATTGGCATCGAGAATAGCGGCCCGCGCCTGTTCATAGCCAGCATGCACAGCCTTCATCGGCTTGGCTTTCGGCTTACGCGTCTCCTCGCGAATGCGCTCATAAATAAGCACATTGGCGTCGACTGCCATACCGATGGTCAGGATGATGCCGGCGATACCAGGAAGGGTGAGGGTCTGACCCAGGCCGGACAAACCGCCAAGGATCAGGATGACATTCACCAGAAGTGCGAGGGTCGAGAAGATACCGAACACGCCATAGGCCGCCAGCATGAAGATGATGACGGCGCCAAAACCAATCATGATGGCCATGGTGCCGCTTTCGATCTGGTCCTGGCCCAGCGATGCGGACACCGTCCTCTGTTCCACCGGGGTCAGCGAGGCTGGCAATGCACCTGCATTGAGCAGGATGACCAGCTCATTTGCGGTTTCATAAGTATAGCCGCCGCCGATTACACCGGATCCGGAAAGAATTGGCTCATTGATCCGCGGATAGGTGATGACCTCATCATCCAGGACGATGGCGAAGGCCCGCCCCCTGTTTTCCCGGGTCAGGTCGCCGAAAATGATCGATCCCTGCGTATCGAGCCGGAAACCGACCACCGGACCCACATAATTCGGGTGGTTGGTGACATTGGCTGCCGTCAGGTTTTCGCCGGTCAGGCGCGCACGGGTCTCAACAGCAAGATAGCCTTGCCCGCCACTTGTCGCGATCGGGTAGACCGTCACACCGGGCGGGACGCGGCCCTGCCCGTCAATGCCCGGATCAACGCCCTGAGCGACGAGATGGAAACTCATCGAGGCCTGGGCACCGACAATATCGATGATGGCCTGCGGATTATCTGCCCCGGGCACCTGCACCAGGACGCGGCTATCGCCCTGTCGGGCAATCGTCGGATCAACCGTGCCCATGCCATCGAGGCGGCGGCGCACCACTTCGATGGACTGCTGGACCGTACGGGTCTGGATCGAGTCGAAGAAGGCTTCCGTGATGCCGGCGCGGATGACATTGGGCTCCTCGCCCGCCTCGAACGTGTATTGCATATCCAGGCTGACCGCCGTGACCGACTGGTCGACACGCTGGTTGAGCTCGTCTTCAAGGCGCTGCAGCGCCTCATCGCGCTGTTCCGGACGCAGGGTCAGGACCACGACCTCGTCGCCGACAACGCTGGCAGAGCGATACAGGCGTTCCTGGCCGGGGGCCCGGCCGAGCGTCTGCACGATATCCGCGTTCAGATTATCCAGCTGGCGCGTGCGCACCTCGTCCATATCGACCTCGAAAACGATATGGGAACCGCCCTGCAGGTCGAGACCGAGATTGATCGTCCGGCTGGGAATGATTTGCCAGATACCATTGGCTACGCGTTCGCCGCTCGCATTCGTCGAATACCGTTGCGCCTCGGGCACGAAATTGGGAATGGTATACATCACCCCCAAGACTATGACGGCGATAATGGAAAGCAGCTTCCAGCGCCCGAAATGCATCATGGCGAAACGTCCTGGTCGAAAAGGTTAGTCTTTTATCTCGTCGGCAGCGTCATTGGCCGGCTTCGGCTCGGGACGATTGCGCACATCCAGCACCGTCTGCTTGACGACTTTGACCTTCACGCCCTCGCTGATTTCCAGCGTGACTTCATTGTCGGCCACTTTCGCAACCTTGCCGATCAGCCCGCCCTGGGTGATGACTTCATCACCGCGCTTGAGGCTCTCGAGCAGGGCCTGATGCTCCTTCTGCCGCTTTTGCTGCGGGCGGATCATGAAGAAGTAGACGACGGCAAACAACGAGCCGAACATCAAAATTGTATTCACAAGTTCCGGGGTCATGTCAGCAGCAAGCTCCGCGTGTCTGTAGGGGGCCAGATGGGATCCGGCCGATATTAAAGTTGCGCGGGACTATATCGGTGTCCCGGCAGCTTGCAACAAGACCAAGCGGTGGAATGCGGTGTGAAGATCAGCGCAAATGGCGCATCGGATCTTCCGGACTGACGCCGCGGCGGATCTCGAAATGCAGTTGCGGGCTGTCGACCGTACCGGTTGACCCGGCCTGGGCGATCACCTGGCCACGCTCAACCTGGTCGCTCTCGCGGACCATGAGCCGGCTATTGTGCGCATAGGCGGTGACATAGCCATTGGCATGGCGGATCAGCACGAGCTGGCCATAACCATCGAGCTCGGAACCGGCATAGACGACCTGTCCTGCCGCCGAAGCGCGAACCTCATCGCCCTCGCGGGCCTCGATATTGATGCCGTCATTGCGCCCGCCATTGGGTGCGCGGCCAAAACCGGAAACCACCCGGCCGCGAATGGGCCAGTCGAAGCGCGGCGCGCCGGCTGCCGGCTCCGCACGTTCCACGGTGGCATTGCGATTGCTGCCGGAAGACGCGGTCCTTGTGCTGCGGGAATTCCCCGCATCGCTACTGCCCGACGAACCGGCGACACGGGCACCGATCGGCAGTCGGATCTGCTGACCGACTTCCAGCTCAT
>JBELMP010000158.1:0-5661 GCA_042095695.1 Maricaulis sp.
CATCATAGCCCCATTCCTCGCGCAACACGTCCTGCAGCAACCAGGTGTTCACATGGCTCGGCACGCCATCAATCTCATTATAGGAGGCCATGATCTGCTGGACCGGAAATTCGGTGACAAGTCGCTCGAAGGGCGGGAAGAAAATCGTCCGGAGCTCGCGTTCGGAGATTTGTGCCGGCCCGATATTGATGCCGTTTTCCGGCTGTCCATGACCGGTCATATGCTTCAGCGTCACGAATACCCTGTCCTCGGCCAGGGGCAGAGTCTCGCCCTGATAGCCACGCACGGCAGCCAGGCCGATCTCCGAGACGAGGTAAGGATCTTCGCCATAGGTCTCTTCGATCCGGCCCCAGCGCGGATCGCGCGCGACATCGACCACGGGCGCCAGGGTAGAATGCACACCACGCACCCGCATTTCACGGGAGGCAGTTGTGAAAATATCGGTGATCAGATCCCGGTCCCAGCTGGAGGCCAGCGCCATGGATTGCGGAAAGCTGGTGGCATTCGGCGCGGCATAGCCGTGCAGGGACTCCTCGTGGAAGAGCAGCGGGATACCCAGGCGTGTTTCCTCGATTGCCCAGCGCTGCGCCGCATTGACGTAGGCGACAGTCTCCGCCTCATTGCGATTGCGTACGCCCGCATTGGCACCGGCGGCGATCGTTCCGGTCTCCACGCCCTGCCGGTCGGAGGGTCGCGAAATCTGGCCGAGACCATGGGGGTAGTTCTCGCTTGCCCGCTCCGCGGAAAAGTCACCATCGGGCGTTTGGATCTCGCCCTTATTCTGCCAGATGCCGATCATCTGGGCGATTTTTTCTTCCAGCGTCATGCGCGACAACAAGTCCTCAACCCGGACGTCAACGGGCTGGGATGCATCGCGAAACAGCATTGAATCCGTGTCTTGCGCGGAGGCGTTGTCAGCCCCGCCCGAACATGATGATAGCGCTACCAATGATAGGCCGAAAAAAACGGCGCGGCTGCACTTTGTCACGGACAACAGTGTATTCGATATAGACATCTTGGCGGATCCTCCCCGATCTGCGCTTATCGGATCGCAATCTGCTGTTGATGTCAAACCTTTCGGATTCTTCCCTTATTTATCAAAGCACTAGTCGGTCTCGTCCATAGCCTCAAAGACCCCGCGCGCGATCGCGCGAGCCAGGCAATCTGCCGCAAGGGATCCGATCCGGGCAATCGTCATGGGTTCCGGATCCAGGAGCGGGCGCTTCGCTGTGGACATCACAAAGACCACATCGCCATCAAACGGTGTATGGACCGGCCGGATGGCGCGGGCAAAGCCGTCCTGCGCCATGATCGCGACACGATGCGCCTGGGCGGGCGTGAGCGCGACATCCGTGGCGATACAGGCAATGGTCGTGTTCTCGCGAGGCGACGGATTGAGCTTGGCCTCGCCCCAGTCCTCCCGGATTTCCACCAGGTCAGCCGCCGGGCGGACGCCACCGAATTCATTGTCCAGCTCGAAGGGCCAGGCCCAGAAGGCATCGCTGTCCGGGATGCGGACCGAGCCCAGCGAATTGACACAGACCAGGGCGGCGACGCTCAAGCCGTCATCTGTAACAATACTCGCAGAGCCCGTACCACCGGGCAGGGATCCGGCAGAAGCGCCATAGCCGGCTCCGGCCTTGCCGAGCCGCAGCGGCTCACCGACCGCATTGAGCGCCGCCTTGCCGAGATCGCGATAGGGCGGCTCCTCGCCCCAGGCCTTGTTCCCGCCATTCGCCAGATCATAAAGAATGGCCGAAGGGACGACCGGCGATTTGGGCACGCCGGGCATTTCCATCAGGGCAAATCCCTGATTGCGCGCCCCGAGCGCTGCCGCGACACCATCAGCGGAGGCCAGCCCGTAGGACGATCCGCCCGACAGGACGACCGCATCAACCGCATCCACCAGGGTATGCGAAGCCAGCGCGTCGGTCTCGCGCGTGCCGGGGCCGCCGCCGCGCACATCGACCGCACAGACGGCGCGTTCATCGGGCAGGATCACCGTGACCCCGGTGCCGACATCGGCATTCTCCGCCTGCCCGACCTGAAGGCCGGAAATGTCGAGCAAGCTGTTGGTATCCCCTGGCATTGCCATGATTGGCCCCTTAACTGATGGCGAGAGAGTGCTATCGTGCCCATTCATCCTTCAGGGGCAAGTCTCATGAGTCGAATTTTGCTGTCCGCCAGCTGGCTTTCCACCGCATTGCTGATCAGTGCCTGTGGTGGCGGTGTCGATAATATATCGCCCGACGAGGCGATCGCGGCCTCCGATCCGCTGCCGAATGTCATGGTCGCGGCGGCCAATCCGCATGCAGTCGAGGCCGGGCTGGAAGCGCTGAGCGCCGGCGGTGATGCGATTGATGCCGCCATTGCCGTGCAGAGCGTACTTGGCCTGGTTGAGCCGCAGAGTTCCGGCCTGGGTGGGGGTGCCTTTCTGCTTTACTTTGACAGCGAGACTGGCGATCTGACCGTCTATGACGGCCGCGAAACGGCGCCGGCAAGCGCGGATGAGACCCTATTCCTGGATGCGCAAGGGGCGCCGCTCGGCTTTTTTGACGCTATTTTTTCCGGCCATTCTGTCGGTGTCCCCGGTGCAATCCCGGCCCTGCATGCCGCGCATAACGATCATGGACAGCTGGACTGGGCCGAGGGCTTCACGGCCGCCACGCGCCTGGCCGATGATGGCTTTGCGATCTCGCCGCGCCTGGCGGGATTTATTGCGCGCGTCGCGCCGCGGACACCGCTGGATGAATGGCCGGCATCGCGCGCCTATCTGTTTGACGAGGGCGGCAATCCTCTTCCGAGCGGGCATGTGCTGACCAATCCGGCCTATGCCGAAACGACGCGCGCGCTGGCGCTCAATCCGCGCGCCCTGCATGAAGGGGCGATCGCCGAAGCGATTGTCACCGCCGTCCAGGCCGAACCGCGCCCGGGCGGGCTGACACTTAGCGATCTGGAAGCCTATCAGATTGTCGAACGCGATCCGATCTGCCGTGCCTATCGCCAATGGACCGTATGCAGTGCGCCACCGCCCTCATCCGGCGGCGTCACGGTCAATCAGATACTTGGCCTGCTTGAGCCCTTTGACATGTCGGCCACCGGGCCGGAGACGCTTGAGGGTTGGCGCCGTTTTATCGAGGCCAGCCGCCTCGCCTATGCTGATCGCGATGCCTATGTCGCGGATCAGGATTTTGTTTTCGTGCCAACTATTGGCCTGCATGATCCGGAATACCTTTCACAACGCGCGGCCTTGATTGACCGCGATAGCGCGATACCGACTATAGCGCCGGGCCGACCAGCGGGAATAAGCGAGCCGGGTGCAGATGCGACGCCGGACAGTCCGGGCACCAGCCATTTTGTGATTGTTGATGCGGATGGTGATGTGATCTCCATGACGACAACAGTCGAGAGCGTTTTCGGCAGCCATCGCATGGCGGGCGGCTTCTTCCTGAACAACCAGCTGACCGATTTCTCGCGGACTCCGGTTGACGCCAATGGCGCTCCCGTGCCGAACCGGCCGGAGGGCGGCAAGCGTCCGCGCTCTTCCATGTCGCCGACCATTGTCTTCGATCAGGACGGGAATTTCGTTCTGGCTACCGGCTCGCCGGGCGGATCCTCGATCATCGCCTATACGGCCAAGACCCTGGTCGCCATGCTCGATTGGGGTCTGCCCCCGCAAGAAGCGGCGGATCTTCCCAATGTTGTCGCGCGCGGGGATGTCGTCCGGCTTGAGCAGGGGCTGGATCCTGATCTTGTCAGCGGACTGGAAGGGCTGGGTTTTACCATCGACGCCAATCGCGGAGAGAATTCCGGCATTCACATCGTGCGACGTCTGGAAGATGGCCGACTAATTGGTGCCGCGGATCGCCGCCGCGAAGGACAGGCGCGGACACTCGAGGATCACTACCGCGACAGTTCCACGTCCCAGTAGAGATAGTCCATCCAGCTCTCATGCAGGAATTTGGGCGGGAAACGGCGCCCCTGCCCCTGCAGCTCATGCATGTTGGGCCGCTGCGGCGGGCGCTGCAGCGGCATGCCGGCCTCGCGCGGCGTCCTGCCCCCTTTTTTCAGATTGCAGGGTCCGCAGGCAGCGACGATGTTTTCCCAGCTCGTCTTGCCACCCGCTCGGCGAGGAATGACATGGTCGAAAGTCAGATGCTCAACGCCTTGCTTGCCGCAATACTGACACTGAAAACCATCCCGCAGCCAGATATTATAGCGCGTGAAAGCAGGGGTCCGGTCCTGGGTGATGTAATCGCGCAGAGCCACCACAGAGGGGACATGCATCTCGAAACTGGGCGAGTGAACCACCTCGTCATAATGGGAGACCACGGCGACGCGTTCGAGGAAGACATTCTTGATCGCTTCCTGCCAGGGCCAGGTGGAAAGCGGATAATAGCTCAGGGGCTGATAATCGGCGTTCAATACAAGACAGGGCATGCCTTGCGGCGCCTCGTTAAGCACCTGCATGGGAGCCTCCCTCACAATGGCCGTCTGGCCGGCCAAAGAGGGGGCGCGTATGTTGGACCTGAGTCCTGAAAGCACACCTCCCGTCAAGCCGGGTGATCGTTACAGCTCGCCGATTCCATCAAGGGAATCAGTCCTCACCCGAACTCGAGCCCTCTAATACAGGTATTCGTGTGACACTCCTATGACGCGCTCACGAATCTTTGGTGTAGCGGGTCGGGTGTGGCCTAGATGTAACGTCCGGCGAAGCAGGCTTTGAGGAAATCCAGCCCCCATTCCAGCCCGTCCTGACCGATGGAGTGCGGCACGCCCGGCGAGATGTGGAATTCAGCGGCATGGCCGGCCGCGGCAATGGCCTCTGCCGCATCGAGCATGAAGGGCATGGGCAGAACCGGGTCCTGATCGCCATGAACCAGCATGACAGGCGGTTTGGATTGCATCTCGTCCTTCAGGGTTTCACCGCCGGGAAGGGCTCCGGAGTAACCCAGAATTCCCGCCAATTGCTGGGGTCGGCGCAGGCCCGTCTGAAGCGAGAGCATGCAGCCCTGGGAGAAGCCGGAAAGAACAAGATCGCCCGGTTCGAGCCGGTAGCGCGCCAGCTCCTGATCAATAAAGGCATCAATGATCGGCGCCGCCATTTCCGCACCGGCGCGGATGCGCTGCGGATCGAGCTGGGAAATCTCGAACCACTGATAGCCGTTCGGCGCGCCGGGCACCGGGTCCGGCGCGTTCGGCGAGACCCATTGTACATCCGGCAAGCCCGGCGCCCAGTGCTGGGCCAGGCCGATCAGGTCATCACCGTTCGAGCCATAACCGTGCAGGAGGATGACGAGTTTTTTCGGCGGCTGGCCATTGCGCGGCGCAAGGCGGGGACCATCGATGGGGCTGGGCATGCAATCTCTCCGGGCTGGGTGCGGAAAGGGACTATGTGCACGCAGCCGGGTCAATACTGGCAGACAGTATGAAAGCCGCGCAGCGCGGCATGTCCCATGACCTTTTGGGGTCTGGGCGCGGGAGGCATGCGGGAGGCCGGACGGGCCGAATAGCGTAGTAAGTGGAGTGGCTCGACAAGCCTCCCGCACGCGAAGATTTCCCGGACGCTCTCGCCTCCCATGACATGGATCGGGCGCATTATCGCTGAGCTGGAGAGGGTAGGGATAAGTCCGAACTTGTCATCGCGGCTGGGCGGGGAGC
>JBELMP010000159.1:0-2502 GCA_042095695.1 Maricaulis sp.
GGCGTGATCCGGATTTTGCTGGACGGTGGGTTCCGGTTGCCGGTGACCAAGCTGGTCAACAAGGTGGGTCACGACCTCCTGCGCAGCTATGATGCACCGGCTAATATTTTCCTCTATCGCGCCGGCGACGGCCGTATCGTTCAAGCGTCCGGCGATTATGTAGAAACGGTCGACGGCTGGGAACAGGTCGAGCTGGGTCATGTCGAAAAACCTGATCTGTACTACCGCGGGTCTGAAACCGAGATCGCGCGCGCAGATGAGATCGCCGGTCCGTTCGCAGACCCGAATGTGTTTACTGCAGGCCTTCTCGCTTTCTTCGCTGACCGCCTGAAAGTCCACCTGCGCGATGAAGGCATCCGCCATGATGTCATCGATGCCGTGTTCGCGCTGGGCGATGATGATCTTGTCCGCGTGACCGCACGCTCCAGCGCGCTGCAGGCTTTCCTCGACACGGAGGACGGTGCAGCGCTGGCGGCAGGCTATAAGCGCGCGTCGAATATTCTCAAGGCGGAAGAAAAGAAGGACGCGGTGAGTTATGACGGCAATCCTTCGGATAGCTATCTCGCATCGCCGCCAGACAAGCAGGAGAAAGACCTGGTCGCAGCGCTCGGGCGGGTGCGGCCGCAGGCCGATGAGGCGCTCGGCGAGGAAGATTTCACCGCTGCCATGGCCGCGCTGGCAATGCTCCGTGCACCGATTGATGAATTTTTTGAGCGTGTGACCGTTAACAGTGAGGATGCCGTGTTGCGCCGCAACAGGCTTCTTCTATTGTCCGCCATCCGCGCCGCGATTTCCAAGGTTGCGGACTTCAGCCGTCTAGAGGGCTGAGCAAAGAGACAGACTTAGGGGCCGGCGGTCGCCGGACCGATCAGGGGACTGAAAATGAGCGCAGACGGGATGACCGGTACGAAATGGGTGTATGCCTTCGGTGGCGGCGATAGCGAAGGCGAAGCCGGCATGCGCGAAATCCTCGGCGGGAAGGGCGCGAATCTGGCGGAAATGGCCAAGCTGGGCCTGCCCGTGCCGCCGGGCTTCACCCTGACAACGTCCGTCTGCAACGCGTTTTACGATAATAACCGGAGTTATCCGGCCGAACTCGCCGAACAGGTCGAAGCTGCGCTGGCAGATCTGGAAAAAACGGTTGAGAAATCATTCGGCGATCCGGCCAATCCGCTTCTCGTCTCGGTGCGCTCCGGCGCGCGTGCCTCCATGCCTGGCATGATGGATACGGTGCTCAATCTCGGCCTGAATGATGAGACGGCGGAGGGGCTCGCCCAGCTCTCCGGTGATCGGCGTTTTGCCTATGACAGCTATCGCCGCTTTATCCAGATGTATTCAGACGTCGTGCTCGGCCTCGATCACGGGGTTTTCGAAGATATTCTCGACAGTTTCAAAGATGAGAATGACTACACGCTCGACACTGACCTGTCCGCTGATGACTGGGTGACCATAGTCCAGGAATTCAAGGCGGCCGCGGCGAGCGAGCTGGGCCATGAGTTTCCGTCCGACCCTCGCGAACAGCTCTGGGGTGCCATCGGCGCCGTCTTTGCCTCCTGGATGAATGACCGGGCCAAGACCTATCGCAAGCTGCACGATATTCCGGCCAGCTGGGGCACGGCGGTGAATGTGCAGGCCATGGTGTTTGGCAATATGGGTGAAACCTCGGCGACCGGTGTCGCCTTTACCCGCGACCCCTCGACCGGTGAGAACAGCTATTACGGCGAATTCCTGGTCAACGCCCAGGGCGAGGATGTGGTCGCCGGAATCCGCACGCCGCAATGCCTGACCGAGGCCATGCGCGAGAAAATGGGCGACAGCTCGCCCTCGATGGAAGCGGCCCTGCCGGAGAGTTATGCGGAACTGGCCGCCGTGTTCGACACGCTCGAGCGGCATTATGCCGATATGCAGGATATCGAGTTCACCGTGGAGCGCGGTCGGCTCTGGATGCTGCAGACCCGGAATGGCAAGCGCACCGCCAAGGCTGCGCTGAAGATTGCGGTCGACATGGCCTCCGAGGGTCTGATTTCGCAGACCGATGCGGTCATGCGGGTCGATCCGGCCCAGCTCGACCAATTGCTTCATCCCACGCTCGACCCCGAGGCCAAGCGCGATGTGCTGACGGCGGGCCTGCCCGCATCGCCGGGCGCAGCGTCCGGCGCTGTGGTGTTCGACAGTGATGAGGCGGAGACGCGCGCCAAGGAGGGTGAGAAAGTCATCCTGGTGCGCATCGAGACCTCGCCGGAAGATATTCACGGCATGCACGCGGCCGAGGGCATTGTCACGGCCCGTGGCGGTATGACCTCCCACGCGGCCGTGGTGGCACGCGGCATGGGACGCCCCTGCGTGTCCGGCGCCGGCCAGATCAAGATCGATTACGCCGCCAAGAGTTTCACTGTCGGCCGCCGGGTCATCCAGGATGGTGATATCATTACGATTGACGGCGCCTCCGGCCAGGTCCTGGTCGGCGAGGCCAAGATGATCAAGCCGGAGCTTACCGGTGAT
>JBELMP010000159.1:2512-5556 GCA_042095695.1 Maricaulis sp.
CGCCCAGCTTATGGCCTGGGCGGATGGTGCGCGGCGAATGAAGGTTCGCACCAATGCGGAAACGCCGACCGATTGCCAGACGGCGGTCGAGTTCGGCGCGGAAGGCATCGGCCTGTGTCGCACCGAGCACATGTTCTTTGATGCTGACCGTATCGCTGCCGTGCGCGAAATGATCCTGTCCAATGGCCAGGACGGGCGGGTGACGGCGCTGGATAAAATCCTTCCCATGCAGCGCGAGGACTTCAAGGAAATCTTCCGCATCATGGAGACGCGGCCGTGTACGATCCGGCTGCTGGATCCGCCGCTGCACGAATTCCTGCCGCACACTGAAGAGGATGTGGCCGATGTCGCGACGGCGACCGGTCTGCCCGCAGACCTGTTGATGCAGCGCGCCCGTGACCTGGCTGAAAGCAATCCCATGCTGGGCCATCGCGGCTGCCGGCTGGGTATCACCTATCCGGAAATCTACGAGATGCAGGCCCGCGCGATCTTTGAAGCCCAGGTCGAGGTGGAGAAGGAAACCGGGGTGAAACCGGTCGCGGAGGTCATGATCCCGCTGGTGGCTTCAGCAGCCGAGCTTTCCATCCTCAAGGCCCGGGTCGCCGGTGTCGCTCATGCCGTGGCGGAAGAGACGGGTGGCGAACCCAAATACCTGATCGGCACGATGATCGAATTGCCGCGCGCAGCGCTGCGCGCCCGCGATATTGCCAAGGATGCGGAATTCTTCTCCTTCGGCACCAATGATCTGACCCAGACCACGTTCGGCCTGTCGCGGGATGATGCGGGTAAATTCCTCGGCGATTATCTCGAGGCAGGCATTTTCGAAAAAGACCCCTTCGTTTCGCTCGACAAGGATGGTGTCGGTGATCTGGTCAAGATCGCCGCGGATCGCGGCCGCGCTGGACGCGATTCGCTCAAGCTGGGCATTTGCGGCGAGCATGGCGGTGATCCGTCCTCGATTGATTTCTGCGAGGAAACCGGCCTCGATTATGTGTCCTGCTCGCCATACCGCGTGCCAATTGCGCGCCTGGCAGCGGCCCAGGCACGTCTGCGCCGAACGTCTTAACTGGTTGATAAAAAGTAAAGAAACGTTTCGGCTCTTGTAAGAGGCGAATCATTTCATATTTGTAACCCGCTCGCGCGCTTGACCGTTATGATGGCTTCCAATACTCAGGCGCGCTCCTTTTATGAAAGATTCAGTCAAATCTTTCATAATGCGCGCGTCGGAAGGACTGCGCGGTTACGGTAACGCTTAATGAGTGACGTGGAACGCATGGATCTGGATACGGTTCGCAGCCAGCAAACGCAGGTGGCGACAGTACTGCACGTACTGTCGAGCTTCGTGCTGTGCATGGCCGTGATCGCGACCATGCTGCTCGCGGAATCCCGCGTCCGCGCCCAGGACGAGACCTTCTCGGATCGCGTTATTGCGGCGCGCTATGCCGCCCTGCAGTCTGATGAAGAGCGTATTTATGCCGAGGCGATCAGCCTTGCTGCCCTGACGCTGCAGGCTTCGCCGGAGCATGGCGCGATCCTGATCGCCCGGCCGCTTGATGATCTGCGCACCTATGATGCCAGCCATTTCGCCTCGGCGGATGATTTCACCAATCAGCTGAACTGCCTGGCAGAGGCCGTGTATTATGAGGCGCGCTCGGAGCGTTTTGTTGGTCAGCTGGCGGTGGCGCAGGTGGTCATGAACCGGGTACGTCACTCCGCTTATCCAGACTCGATCTGCGGTGTCGTCTACCAGGGGTCAGAGCGGAGAACGGGCTGTCAGTTCACTTTCACTTGTGACGGCTCGCTGGCCCGCCAGCCGCGCGGTCGCGCCTGGCTGCGCTCGCAGGCGGTCGCCGAACACGCCTATCTCGGCTTTGGCCGCGATGTCACCCGCACAGCGACGCATTATCACACTGTGGCGGTGGATCCGCACTGGCGTGACAGCCTCGTTCATACACGCACGATCGGTACGCATATCTTCTACCGCTTCCCGACCCGTCGCGAACGGGCGGCCGGCGTTGTGCGCGATCGCGACGCCTGACATTTTCGGCCTCCGGCCGGTCTCTGTTATCTTTCAAAGCTGTCGCGCGCGCGTAACATGTGTTGTTAACGTGTTCTTTCGATAGTCGCGGAATGTGATTATGCGACCAGCTTTTTCCTTGGAGACGTTATGAGCGCCGCTTCCCTTGGCAAAATCCCCGACCGGCTTTGGCTCTGCATGGCGGATAGCAATCGGACGCGGATCTTGTCCCGGGCCTTGGCCAAGGGGCTGGACATGACCGTCTATCTCGGTCCGACCATGGATCAGGAAGGCCCGATCGCTATGATCATCGCGGATGACGCCCATGCCTCGCGTATCGCTGAGGCGAAGACGAATGCTGCCCCCGGTCAGCGATCGATTCTGGTGACGGCCGGCGGCCGGGTCTCGCAGCGGGCGGATATCTACTTGCCGCAGGACGCTGATGCCGGCGCCCTGGTCAGCGCGATTGCCGGCCTGCGCGCCTATCGGGAACAGGATCTCGCCTTCGCCAAGGCAAAGGATCCGAGCATGGGAGCGATCACCGCGCTGACCGATGGCGAATTCCGGGTCACCACATTACAGGAAGCCCAGGACCTGTCGGTCTTCCTTGCGCGCGTCGCGCCCAAACCCTGCTCAACTGCGGTGGGGATATACTGTCTTCTGGCCACAGCGATCGAGCACGGGAATCTTGAGTTTACCGCCGAGGAAAAGGCGCAATCCCTGGCCGAAGGCAAGTGGGGCTCCAAGCTGAACAAGCGGATGAGTGATCCGCGTTTCGCCGGGCGCCAGGTCAAGCTGCGCATGCAACGGGGTCAACGCCTGTTGTCGCTCATCATCCAGGATGATGGCGAGGGTATTGATGCGGAGACGGCGGAAATGGCCAATCCGACCCGCGGCGGCTTCCGCGGCCGGATCATCAAGCTGGCCAAGTCACTGGGCTTTGGCAGTGTGAACTATCTGGGCATTGGCAATACGGTCGAGGCATCCATGACGATCGCGGAACCGGTTCCGGTCAGTCGTAGTGCCT
>JBELMP010000160.1:0-5486 GCA_042095695.1 Maricaulis sp.
CGGCTCGGCCTTCCGAATTGGTGCGCGTCGCCGGCCAATTTGCGGTGTTCCATACCCCGCCGGGTGTCTTGACCCGAATGCGTGTTTCCAGATTTTGTAATTCCCAATACTGGGCATCAATCAGCGCGTTCGCAGGCTGATAACCGATCAGCCGGGTCGAGACATTCCAGAAACAATTCGCCTGCGCGGGACCAGAAATCGCCAGAGCGCCCAAACTCGTTGCCAGGATGAGTAGAATCCTCATCGGTTTACTCCATGCGTCGTCCCAAGCTGGAGCGAGCATAGTTTTAGTTGAAAAATATTTCAATGAATTTATTTTCATTGATTGTGAAGCTTTTGTGGAGCCCATCGTGGCCAAGTCTCGCAGCGAGCAAAAAGATGAAACGCGGGCCAAGCTCATTGCTGCCGGGGCGGAGATTTTTGCGCGCAAAGGGGTGGAGGGCAGCCGTATTGGCGATATCGCCAAGCAGGCCGGCGTGGCTATGGGTACGCTCTATACGCATTTCCCCGACAAGGAGGCCTTGTTTGAGGAAGTGATGCGGGCGGGAAAGGCAATTGTGCTCGACGGGTTGGCGCAGTCGCAGCAGGGACCGGGAGATCGCGCCGCCATAGACCGGGCGGCAATGGCGGGCGTGGTTGCTTTCGCACAACTCTATGGTCCGCTCTTTCGTCTCTTGTTGAGCCGGGGGGCGGGTGATCAGCCGATACAGCGCGAAGTCGTGGATGCGATTGCAGATCTGCGGATTGCCGAGCTGCGGCAGGGTCAGATTGACGGGTGGACACGTCGTGGGGTTAATCCCGAGGCAGCCGCGCGCTGCGAAGTGGGTGCGGTATTCCACCTGCTTGATTGGTGGCTGGACAATCCTGAAAAAATGACCGACGCAGAACTGATCGATCAGTTATGCGAGGTCCGCCGTTTCGGTGTTGAGGGCCTGATCCCGGAGCGGGGATGAACCAGTACAATCAGCTTACACTCGACGGACAGCCTGTACGTTACACGCTCAAACGATCGAGACGGCGCACCATCGGATTTGCCATCTCTCATGAAGGACTGGCTGTTGCCGCGCCGCACCGGGCGTCACAAAGCGATATCGAACAGGCGCTGCGGTCCAAATCGCGCTGGATCCTGACCAAGCTCGCGGATTGGGCCGAACGGCCGCAACCGAGACATCTCGACTTTACCGCTGGCGAAGCCTTGCCCTGGCTTGGCGGGGAGCGGGTGCTGGAGATTGTCGAACGCGGTGTTCGCACCCGCACACGCCTCGACGCAGAGCGTATTGAGGTCTTCATCGATCCCGAGCTGAGGGGCGATTTGCGCGCTTCAACCATCCGCAATGGTCTGGTCCGGCTTTACAAGGCGGAAGGGCTGAAACTCATGGCGCCCAAGGTTGAGGCCTATGCCGAAAGCCTGCGCCGACCGGTTCGCAAAACCATAATCCGTGAGCAAAAATCGCGCTGGGGATCTTGCGCCCAGGACGGCACGATCAGGCTGAACTGGCGCTTAATGGGCTTTCCCGAAGCCTTGATCGACTATGTCTGTGCGCATGAGGCCGCACACCTGGTCGAAGCCAATCATTCTCCCGCCTATTGGGCGGTGGTCGAGACTTTGATGCCGGACTGGAAGCTCCGGCGCCAGCGCATGCGCGATGAGGCCGCCCGCTGGGTGGCCTTCTAGCGAATCACGCTGAAAGTAGCGCTGAAAAAGGCAATCGGCTTGCCATCCGCCAGAACCTGACCCTGGGCGGCGTCCAGACGTTTGCCCGTCTTCGTGACATCGGTGAGGAATTCAATCCATTGCCCCTTGGTTGCCGGCGCCAAAAATTCCAGATTGAGGCTGGCAGTGACCAGACCTTTGAGGTCGTCATGCTGAATGCCACAGGACAGCCCCATGGCATTATCTGCCAGCGCTGACACAAGCCCGCCATGAACAAAGCCCCGGGAGTTGCAGTGCTGCGTGTCAGCCTTCAGGGCGAGAATGACCCTTGTCTCCTCGGTTTTCGAATAGAGCGGTTCCCAGGGATCGGTAAGCGGGCTTTGCCGAAAATGACGAGAAAAGCCTCGTTCAGAAATCTCGTCTTCGGTAAGGCTCACTACTCGCCCTCGCTCGCCAGGCGGCGGTCGAAAAAGTCAAAAATCTCGGTCCACAAATGCACCTGCCGGTCCTCACCGCGAATGCCATGCCGCTGGCCCGGATAGGTCATCATCTCGAAATCGGCGCGTGCGACCTGGAGTTCATTAATCAGGCGGACCGAATGCGCGAAAATGACATTGTCGTCCGCCATGCCATGAATAATGAATAGCGGTGTCTCGTAATTCTCGAGATGCGCAAATACCGAGGACTCGCCGTAGCCGTCGAAATTATTGTCCGGATGATCCATATAGCGTTCGGTATAGGCTGTATCATACAGCGTCCAGTCAGTGACCGGCGCGCCGGCGACACCCGCCGCATAGGCGCCAGGGGCCTGCAATGTGGTCATCAGCGTCATATAGCCGCCATAGGACCAGCCCCAGATCCCGACACGGTCAGCATCGACAAATTCAAGGCCCTTTAGATAGTCGAGCCCGACCAGCTGGTCCTCCACCTCGACCGAGCCCATGCGCCGCTGCAGCGGGGCCTCGAAATCCCGGCCGCGATTGGCGGCCCCGCGATTATCGATGGCAAAATAGACATAGCCGCGTTGGGCAAAGAGCTGGGCGCGCAGATTATGCCATCCGCGATGGACCACTTGGGCATGCGGACCGCCATAAACGTATTGGATCGCAGGATACTGGCGGGATGGGTCAAAATCCGGCGGCAGGTAGAGCATATAGTCCAGCGTGCTGCCATCGGCGGCCTGAAGCGTGCCGAACTCCGGTTCGATATGGTCATCGACGAACGCGTAATAAGGATGGCCGACAGTCAGCGCATTTTCCTCGACCCAGCGCAGGCGCTCACCACTGATTGCATAAAGCCCGGTCTGGGGCGGCGTGGTCGGATTGGAAAATGTGCCGATAAAGGCACTGGCATCCCGGTTAAAGGCTCCCGACCAGCGTCCCGCACCATCGGTGATGCGCACCGGCGCTGTCGACCCGTCGAGTGGGACCACGAAGAGATGCCGCTCCAGCGGGGTATCCATCCAACCGGTGAAATAGACGAGGCCGTTTTCCTGATCCACGGCATCGATCTCATTGACCACCCATGCGCCCGAAGTGATCTGCGTGATCAGGCTGCCATCTGCTGCCCTATGTTGAATATGGCGGAAGCCGCCGGGTGTGTCTTCGGATGTCCAGAGGACGCTGCCATCATCCAGAGCCCGGAAATCATTGGTCAGATTGATCCAGACATCGGTCTCCTCGACGAGCCAGGTCCTGGCATCACCGGTTTCCGGTTCAACGGCGCGAATGGTCAATTCCTGCTGCAAGCGGTCCAGGGTCTGGACATAGGCTGTCGCGCTGTCCCTGGCCCAGTTCACCCGGGCCAGATAGATGTCGTCCGTACGTCCCAAATCGACCTGGCGACGGCTGCCGGTTTCCAGATTGAGGATGTAGAGCTCGACGCGGGCATTGCGTGTACCGGCACGAGGATAGCGTTGATCGACAACGCTGGCGGATCCGTCGGAGGCGATTTCCAGGCGCTCGATATTGTCGACCGTACTCTCATCAACGCGCGCAATAGCGATAAAGCGTTCATCCGGTGACCACCAATAGCCGGTTCGGCGATCAAGTTCTTCCTGGGCGACGAATTCCGCCATGCCCCAGGAGATCAGACCTCCGCCCGTTGTGGTCAGGGCGCGTTCCTCGCCGGTCTCAAGATCGCTGATATAGAGGTTCCGGTCACGAATATAGGAGACATGGGTCCCCGCTGGTGAGACGCGGGCATCCGTCTCGAATTCCGGTGTTTCCATGATGCGACGAGCATCTCCGCTGGCGATGTCAACGTGGAAGACATCGCCATCGAGCGGGATGAGGATGGCGTCGCCTTGGCGGTCCCATTGATAGCGGACAATGCCGGTCGAGGAGATCCGCGCGCGCTCGCGCAATTGCCGTTCTGTCTCGGTGAGTTCCCGCTCTTCCGGTGCCAGGACCTGACTGTCGACCAGCAGATATGGCTCACCACCCTCGATATCCATCGCCCAGAGGTCGAGTACACCCTGATCCTCCTGCTTGGCACGCAGGAAGGTGACGCGATCACCATCAGGCGAAAAAGTCAGGGCCCGGGGGCTGGGGCCGGTCAGCGACGGGCTGGCATAGGCGCGTTCGATTGACAGGGCCGGTTCAAACGCGATCTCGCTGCCGGGGCCCGCGGACTGCTGTTGGCAAGCGGCAAGGATCAGGCCCAGCGCGGGCAGCGCGGCAAAGGATGCGAGTTTGGTCATATCGGACTCCCCCGGAAACAAAGCTCATACCTTGTAACGGGGCAGCCGCCCGCCTGCCAAGCGCGGGCGCGCAGCCGCAGGTCGAATTCAGTTTGCGCTGCGCACACAGACCTGAACGCGGCCGCCATCCGCTGTCCGGCCATCGGGCAGGGCGTCCCGACCCAGCTCGACCAGCTCGCCGCGCTCGAGAATATCGGCTCCGAAATCCGCGCAGCTCATCTCCTCGGGCGACAGGACGCGGCCATTATGGATCACTTCCAGACCTCGATCATTGGCGGAGCCGTCGGCGGGTGCGTAGCTGGGCTGATAGTCGCCGCTATACTGGCTGCCGGGTGCGACATCATCGCGATAGTCATACCCACCGGATTGATCATAGGGCGCCGGACCCAGGATCAGGCGCTCCAGGTGATGCAGGCCGAGCGTATAGGGTCCAAAATAGGCGGCCGCGACAGCCATGCCGATAGCGCCCAAAATCAGTCCGAATAGAAATCCACGCATCGCATCCCCCCGGTCTTGCATGAGACGATGAGACTAGGCGTCGGCCACAGGGCTTGCAATGTATAATCGAGACCAAGGATCCGTTACGCCTCTGAGGCGAAAATCCCGGAAATGTGATCCGGGCCGGACGGATCAGCTGAATTGATTGCTCTGCCGGTCATGCTCGGCTAAACGGGTCGCCCTTGAGTTTCCCCCAACCAAAAGAGACGACGCGCCGATGTCCGCTTATCAATACGTCTATCACATGGACAAGCTGTCCAAGACCTATCCCGGTGCTGCCAAGCCGGTCTTTGACGGCATTTCCCTGCACTTCCTGCCCGACGCCAAGATCGGTGTCGTGGGTGTGAACGGCGCGGGTAAATCCACCCTGCTGAAAATCATGGCCGGCATGGACACCGAGTTTAATGGTGAGGCCTGGGCGGAAAAAGGCGTGAAAGTCGGCTACCTGGCCCAGGAACCGCAACTCGATGAGAGCAAGACGGTCTGGGGGAATGTCATTGAAGGCTCTGAGCTGAAAAAACTGGTCGATGATTTCAATGCTGTTTCGGTGAAGCTGGCTGAGGATTACACCGACGAGCTGATGGCCGAGATGACCGAGCTGCAGGAAAAGATCGATGCGTCTGATGCCTGGGA
>JBELMP010000161.1:0-5419 GCA_042095695.1 Maricaulis sp.
CGCCGGCCAGACCGACCAGGCTAAACGGCCAGAACCCGCTCAAGGGTTCCGGGGTCAGGGCGGCCAGGGCGAGCACAGTGATATAGGCAATAGCCAGACCGGCCAGAAGTGCGCGGGTCAGGGTCTGAACGAGTTGCCGTGTCGGTGTGGGTGCACGCTTTGTCATCCGGCGCAGGGTAGGGCGGGAATGTCAGCCGGCAAGGCGGCAAGTGCACAAAAAAAGCGGCCGTCATGCGAGGCATGACGGCCAGTTGAACCCGATGGTGGCGGGATTCTGTGGTCCTAGAAGGGCATCAGGATGTTGTAGACTTCCTGGCCGTAGGAGGGGCGCTGGAATTCGGAGAGATGTCCGCGGCCGCCATAGGAGATACGAGCTTCAGCAATTTGCGTGTGGTCGATTGTATTGTCCGAGCCGACATCTTCCGGACGGGCAATGCCCGAGATCAAGAGTTCGCGTACCTCGTTATTCACCCGGACTTCCTGGCGACCCGCGATCACCAGATTGCCATTCGGCAGGATCTGGGTGACGAGCGCGGCGATTGTCAGGGAGATGCTTTCCGTGCGGTTGACCGAACCATCGCCGCTGAGGCTGGAGGTCGAACCGAAACTGCTGAGATTGGTCTGATCGATATTGTCGTTGAAGAAACCTGTCAGATCGATTCCGAAAAGCTGGCTGAGATCGCTGTCCTCGGCGGAGGTGCGGTTTCTCGCGGTTGAGTTCGACAGCTGGGCGCTGTCGGTGATGTCGATATTGACCGTCAGAATATCGCCGATACGCGAGGCGCGTGGATCCCCGAAGAAGGTGGGGCCATTGGCATTCCACAGCGAGTTGGTCGTGCGCTGCAGCTGCGCCATGGCTTGCGGTTGCTGCGCCATTGGCATCGGGATTTGCGATGCACCCGTGCCGACCAGGTGGGCTGGGCTTTCGATCGGTGACATTGGCGGGGGCTGGCCGACATAGGACAGGCGGTCTGTCGTGGCGCAGGCCTGTAAACCGGCGCCGAGCAGAATGAGAAGGGCGAGTCTTTTCAACATGGGTCTTACTCCACTTAGAAGCTGGCCGGTCTGAGGCCGACGCGGGCACGACCCGGCCCGTCGACGAGCGCCTCAATGGTGCGATTTGACTGGAGGTTCACGAAACGGGCGACCTGCCCGTCAGCGGCATCCTCGAGGGCGCGGGCACGCACAGCGAGCTGCAGGCCTGGCGCTTCGAACAGGAGCGATACGGTTTCACCACGGGCGATGACGATCGGTTCATGGAAGTCATAGCCGCGAAGCGCCTCATTCGGCCGCAATGCCCGGCGCGCTTCCATGCCGATCAACTGTTCAGGGCTCAAAACCGCGTCAGGGCGGACACGATCGGCACGAACCGGCATCCAGCTGATATCATTGGCTGAGACTTCCTGGCCCGCGGCGATCGGGTGGGCGAGCACCGGAATTTGGGTTGTGGCATAGGCGCGCCCCGTAAGGCGGACCGGCTCCCCGCCCGCATAGGGGAGTAGCTCGACCGCGAGCAGGCCGGAGCGTGGATCATGGTTCAAGGAGAGAATCTCCAGCCCACCAATGGAGTCGATCGGTGCGTGAAGCGTCGCTCCGCCGGTCGACAATCGAACTTCATGAGGACGCCCGTCCGTCATGAAAAGTTCGCCCGCGATAATCTCCGCAAGGTCGGATTGCTCGATGACGCGGCTGGCGCGTGTGACCGTGACGCGGCGCATGCCGGAGGCATTGGCCCAGTCGAGATCATGCTCGGCAGCGATGCGGCGGACATAGTGAATATCCAGCGAGCCGCGAGCCCCCGGTGAAGGAGAGCGGGCAAGGGCGATGTCGGCAGCGGCACCCGCATTGTCGAACAGATCGCCAAGCGTGATCTGGGCGCCGTCGACGACCAGGTTCTCGCGTAGCACGACCGGCTCGCCGGCGAGCGCTGGAGCGCTTGCCAGACAGGTCAGGGCAATGAAAGCAGTCCGGATCATTCAGCGCGCTCCCTTAGCGAAGGTTGGAGGACGTGGCGAGCATCTCGTCGGCGGCCGTGATCACCCGGGCATTCATCTCATAGGCTCGCTGAGCCTGGATGAGCGCGGTGATCTCGGACACGGAGTCGACATTCGAGCCCTCCACGAAGCCCTGTTGCAGGGTGCCAAAACCGGTGGAGCCCGGCGTACCGACCGAGGCGGCGCCGGAAGCGGCGGTTTCGATAAAGAGATTATTGCCGACGGCTTCCAGTCCGGCAGAATTGAAGAAGGTTGCGATTTCCAGCTGACCGACCGTGGTGGGGGCCGCCTGGCCGTCCAGCATGACCTGGACCTGACCTTGCTGGTTGATGCTGACGGTGCGCGCACCCTGCGGGATCGCGATGCCCGGAGATACCACATAGCCTTCCGCATTGACGATCTGGCCATCAGGGCTGACCGCGAAATTGCCGGCGCGCGTATAGCCATCCGTTCCGTTTGGCATCTGGACGGTGAAGTAACCCTGGCCGGAGATCGCCAGATCCAGCTGATTCCCCGTATTGATCAGCGAACCTTGCTCGGTAATACGGTAGATCGAGGCTGTTTCGACACCGAGGCCGACCTGGACGCCCGTGGGAACAATGGTTCCGGCATCGGAACTGTCCACGCCCATCTGCGAGACGTTCTGATACAGCAAGTCCTGGAATTCGGCGCGCTGACGCTTGAATCCGGTCGTGTTCATATTGGCGAGATTGTTGGAAATAACCTCGACATTGAGTTGCTGGGCTTCCATGCCCGTGGCGGCGGTGGTCAGGGCGCGCATAACAGGGCTCCTTCCTTACACCTTGCCGAGGCGCTCAAGAGCGCGGCGGTTAAGGTCTTGAGTGTCTTGGATAAACTTGGTCACGGACTCATATGCCCGCATGATCGTCATCATGTCGGTCAGCTCGACCACGGTCTGGACATTGGAGGCTTCCACATATCCTTGATGGACGACCGGTTCGAAAGCTGCGAGCGGCAGGTCGAAATCATTGTCCAGCGTGTAGCGGCCATTGCCCTGTTTCGAGAGCTCGGCCAGGTTTTCGAATTCGAAAACGCCGATCCGGCCGACATCGACGCCATCCTCGAAAATGGCGCCACCGTCTCTGATCTGCAGGTCCCCGGCATTGGGGTCCAGAACGATCGGTGCGCGTGTATTCGCGTCCAGAACGGGGGAACCATCGGCGGCAACGAGCTGACCGAAATCGTCCAGCCGGAAACGACCATCTCGGGTGTACTGCTCGCCATCGGGCGTTTCGACTGCGAAAAAGCCTTCGCCCTCTATCGCAAGGTCAAAGACCCGGCCGGTCCGCTCCATATTGCCTTGGCCAAAATCGCGCCCCATGCCCCAGACATCCACGAAGTTGACTTCACCGGGCCCGTCCTGGTGCTCGGCGGTCGGCGCTGGGGAATGTTCGAGCAGAAGCGACTCGACTTTGAAGCCGGCCGTATTCGCATTGGCGATATTGTTGGCCACTATGTCCATTGACTGCCGAAGCGTCATTTGGCGCGAGAGGCCGATCATCATTGCATTGTCCATCGGGTGGTCTCCATTCTGGATGACACATCCACCGTCATGATGCGGTGGTTACCTCGATAGGTGCACGCGCCGTGCCAAGGTTAATTCTTATATAAAACAAAAGGTAAGCGAGCATTGCGGGGCGGTAGCGGAAAGCCTTGCCCGGCGAGATTGCCCAGGGGGTCGGCAAGAATTGCCGCTCCGGGCGGGAAAGCTACGGAAGGTTAACGACTCTGGCCGTTAATATATTCAAGAGTGATTCCTGAATGGAGCCGGCCATGTCGGACGAGAATGAAGATTTCGACGGAGACGAGGAAGAAGGTGAGGAGGGCAAGAAGAAAGGCCTTCCGAAACTTGTTCTGTTTGGTGGTCTGGGTGCCGTCATCCTCCTGCTTGGTGGTGTAGCGGCCTTCCTGCTGCTTTCTGGCGGTGGCGATGACGACTATGCGACCGCCGAGGGTGAGTATGGCGAGGCTGGTGAATACCATGAGGCCGAGGCATATCATTCGGATGAGGTCTATTATTACGACCTTCGTGAGGGTGATGGGTCTGAAGAGACGATCACGACCAATATTCGCTCCATCGATGGCCGACCGGTCATTGTCCAGCTCAAATTGACCTTCGAGTCCTCCGATTCGGAGCTCGGACCGGTGCTTGAGGAACATGTCGATCCGATCATGGACCAGTTCATCGTCTTCCTGCGCGAGCTGCGGGAGGATGATCTTTACGGGTCTGCGGGCATGCATCGTGTGCGGCTGGAGTTGCTCCGCCGGGTGAATCTCGCCATCGAACCCTCTCGGGTCGACGCGGTTTGGATTCAAGAATTTATGATTGTTGACTAGGGCGATAAGGGATGTCTGAAGACGAACCTATGGACCAGGATGCCCTGGCCGCTGAGTGGGAGGCCATGGCCGAGGACGGCGATGACCTTGATCTCGCGTCCGAATGGGAGGCCATGGTCGGTGCCGAGGATGACGAACAGGAATTGCCGACTGTTGGCGGTGGTCCTGAACGCATCCTCAATCAGGACGAAATCGATAGTCTTCTCGGCTTCTCGCTATCCGACGAGGAGGGGGCGGACAAGTCGGGCATTCGCGCGATCATCAATTCCGCGCTGGTCTCCTACGAGCGTCTGCCGATGCTCGAAATCGTGTTTGACCGCCTTGTGCGATTGATGACGACGTCCCTGCGCAACTTCACATCGGACAATGTCGAGGTTTCGCTCGACAATATCTCATCGATCCGTTTCGGCGATTATCTCAATTCAATTCCGCTGCCTGCGATCCTTGCTGTTTTCCGGGCGCAGCAGTTGGACAATTACGGTCTGCTGACTGTCGATTCCAATCTCATTTACTCGATCGTGGATGTGCTGCTTGGCGGCCGTCGGGGGACCTCGGCCATGCGCATTGAAGGCCGACCCTATACCACGATCGAACGCATGCTGGTTCAGCGCATGATTGAGGTCGTGCTGGAAGATGCCAAACAGGCCTTTCAGCCGCTGACCGCCGTTGATTTCGATCTCGAGCGCGTCGAGACCAATCCGCGCTTCGCCGCGATTGCCCGTCCGGCGAATGCGGCGATCCTGGTCAAGCTCCGCATTGATATGGAAGACCGTGGTGGCCGTATCGAGCTGATGCTGCCTTACGCGACGCTGGAGCCGATCCGTAAAATGCTGCTGCAGCAGTTCATGGGTGAGAAATTCGGTCGGGACAATATTTGGGAAGGCCACCTCGCCACCGAGCTCTGGTCAACCAAAATGGAAGTCCATGCGGTGCTTGACGAGCAAAAGATCTCGCTTGGCGATGTCGCCAATCTCAAGGTGGGCGACACGTTGTTCCTCGACGCCTCGCCGATGAGCGATGTCGAGCTGCGCTGCGGCGCTGTACCCCTGACGCGCGGCCGGATGGGC
>JBELMP010000162.1:0-5443 GCA_042095695.1 Maricaulis sp.
ACCACCGAAAACGACATGGCCCATATCACCGAAGCGCTTCGCGCCGGTGCTGATGAGTATGTGATGAAGCCATTTGATGGCGACATCATCGAATCCAAATTCCAGCAGACTGGTCTGTTGCGCGCTTCCTAGGGGCCAAAATGTCTGGACTTCCTTCCACCGGTGCATCGCCCCAGACGATCGCGACTGTTCTTGTCATCGACGACTCCGCTGTGGCTCGGGGCCTGATGACGCGATGGGTCGAAGAGGATCCGGATCTCAAACTGCTGGGCTCCGCGGTTGATGGCGAACAGGGTCTGGAACGGGCCAAACAGCTCCAGCCGGACCTGATCATCCTTGATGTGGAAATGCCCAAGATGGACGGCCTTGCAGCGCTCCCCTTGCTGCTGAAGGCGGTTCCGACCTGCAAGGTGGTGATGGCCTCGACCCTCACCCGTCGCGGTGGTGAAGTCACGATTCGCGCCCTTTCAATGGGCGCTGCCGATTACACGCCCAAGCCGCAGGCCGGGCGCTTGGCCGGTGCCGATGAATTCCGCCAGACACTGCTGAACAAGCTTAAAGCGCTGGCGCCGCGCCCGATTCCGCCAGTACCGACAAGCAAGGCGGTCCCGCCATCGCGACCGGTTGCACGCTCATTCTCCGCGCCCAGTGCCATCAAGGAGAAGCCCAAGCGCGCTTTCGCGCCGGTCGCGCGCGCGCCGATCTCACGCGGCAATACGCCAAAAAACAATGCTCGCCCGGAAATCATCGCGATCGGCTCGTCGACCGGCGGCCCCCAGGCGCTGCGCGAAGTCATTATACACATGACCACGGATTTGCGTGCGCCGATCGTGCTGGCCCAGCATATGCCGGCCCTGTTCACCAAGATTCTCGGTGAACATATGACCAAGGCGGGCAAGCTGACTTGCAAGGAAGCCGAAGATGGCGAACGCCTGAAGCCGGCTCATGTCTATATTGCACCCGGTGATTTCCATTTGACGGTCCGCAAGGATGCAGGCGGCTTTTATGCCGTGCTGGACCAGTCGCCGCCGATCAATTTCTGTCGCCCTGCCGTCGACCCTCTCTTTCAGTCCGTGGCGGAAGCCACCAATGGCGCCGCGCTCGGCGTGGTTCTGACAGGCATGGGACATGATGGCCGCGAGGGCGCGCGCGCTCTGCGCGGCGCGGGCGGAAGCGTCGTCGTCCAGGACGAAAAAACAAGCGTGGTCTGGGGCATGCCCGGCGCTGTGGCTGAAGCAGGGCTCGCGGATGAAATCCTGCCGCTCGCTGATATCGGTCCGGCCGTCCTGCGCCGTGCCAAAGGTGGAAAATAACGATGATTAAACAAGACGACATCACCTTCGTAGCCGCTGAAGCCTTCAAGCGATCCGGCCTGGTTCTCTCTGCGGACAAGGGCTATTTGCTCGAAAGCCGCCTGGCGCCGCTGGCGCGTGCCGAGGGCTTCCCCTCTATCGACGCCCTGATCGCCGCTGCCCGCCGCGACCGCAGCGACCGTCTGCTGTGGGGTATTACCGAAGCGCTGGCGACCCACGAAACCTTTTTTTTCCGGGACAATACGCCGTTCGACCTTTTCAAGCAGGATATCCTGCCCGTGCTTTCCCGCGCGCGCGGTGCGAGCGGCACCATACGGATCTGGTGTGCGGCCTGTTCCTCAGGCCAGGAGCCTTATTCGCTGGCCATGTTGCTGGAGGAGGAGCGCGCGCGCCTGAACGGTTTGCGGGTGGAAATTCTGGCGACAGACATGGCTCCACGGGTTCTGGAGAAGGCGAAAGCCGGTGTCTATTCCCAGTTTGAAGTTCAGCGCGGCCTGGCCATTCAGCGCCTGGTCCAGCATTTCGAGCAATCCGGCGATCAGTGGCGGATCAAGCCGAATATCCGTCAGATGGTGACGTTCCAACAGAAAAACCTGCTGGAGAACTTCGCCGGCATGGGCACGTTTGATGTCGTTTTCTGCCGAAATGTTCTGATCTATTTCGATGCGGAGACCAAGAAACAGGTTCTCTCGCGGATCGCGCGCCAGACCGCCGAAGATGGCTTCTTGATCATGGGCGCTGCGGAAACCGTGGTCGGCTTGTCTCGCGATTTCCAGCCCGTCGAGGGACGTCGGGGCCTCTATGGTCGCCAGGACAAGGCAGCAACGCGCGCGGCCTGACCCTTGCGTCCTGCCAGATGAATAAAGCCCCGCCGCGGCGGGGCTTTTTTGTAATCGAGCAGGCCCCTAGTTCTCACCGCGAACGAAAGCCTGGAATGCGGGCAGCCAGGAGGCGTCAAATGCGCCTGTTTCCACATTGAGAAATTCATGGTTCGCCCCGTCCAGGAGCAGTACCGTGTAGGGCTTCCCCTCGTCCCGAAAGCTCCGCAACACCTCGGCGTCCAACAATGACGGATTGCTGCGGTCTTCTGTTCCGAGCACCCAAAGACCCGGCCGATCAATCTGCCCGAGATCCACCGCCGGATCATACCCGATGGACTGGTCAGCATCGCGCGCTAGCGTGAGCGCCCGTTCGATGGTTTCGCCTGCCTCGGTATACTGATTGTAAGCATCAGAAACGACGACTGAAACGCCACCTGCAACAAGCCCTGAAAAGGCATCAATCTCCCCGCCTTGCGCGGTTGCCGATGCCGCAATCCAGGCGCCGAAACTCGACCCGGCCACAACAATGCGATCGAAACCGAGGCTCCGGAGATGGACCGCAACGTCCGCTACATCTTCTCCAATTGCGGGAACGAGCCAGGATGAATTCACAGTGCCGGGACGCTCATATCGCCCGGTCGATAAGCCATTGCCGCGCCGGTCAAGGATCACGATAGCGGTGTCCGCGGTCATAAACAGTTGTGCTGCGGGACGGGTATCTTCTCGCGTTGTGACCCCGGAGCCGCCAATCATAATCAATGCCGTTCCAGGCATTGTGCCGGGCTGGCGGAGAATTTCCCCCGCAATTTGATTGTCCGATGAGGCAATCACAAATTCATGGCTGATCGCGTCTTCCTGCCAAAGCGACACAACAGCGTGCCCTGGCGTTGCTGCGCAAGCCGCGCCCATGAGATAGAGGCTCGTAACCGCAAGACTGAACACAAAACCGCACTTCATACTCAAACTCCTGATTTAGCTGGAGGCTTGAGTTGGCCAATTTAACGGCTTGCGTCGTCCTATGTTGGAAAATGAGACGCCCGGAACGCATTTGGCGATTGGCCAGTCTGCGCCCGGAAAACACGATAAAACGAGGCCTTGCTGTTGAAACCCACCGAGTGAGCGATCTCCAGAATATTCGCTTCGGGCTGTTCGAGCAGGATCCGCTCAACCTCCCGGATGCGCAGCCAGTTGATCCAGTTACGTACATTCATGCCCGTCGCTGAATTGACCACGTAGGATACATATCGACTTTCCAGCCCGGCCAGCATCGCCAGGTCGTCCAGCCCGAGCGCTGCTTCTTTGAAGACCTCGTCCTCCATGACCCGCCGTTCCAGGTCCGCAAACAGGGACTGAACAGTGTTCTCATCCAATAGGGGAGGTGCAGAGCCGGTCCGAATTGGTCGCGCTTCCGATGGAAGGACAAAACGACTGTAGTGAAGCACGAGAAGCGACAGGCTGTATAAAAGTCCAGCCAGGAGCAGCGCACCAATGACATCGGAATCGATGCGGGCACGCCAGTGCTCGACCAGGAAAGCTGCCCAAACAAATGCGGTTCCTCCAATAAAACTCCGGATGATGAGGCGGCCGCGTTGTTTCACCTCCGCCGTCAGGGCCGGGTCTTCGCGCCCGAGTCGCCGATCACTTAGAAGAAGATATCCGAGCAAAGACAGGAGTTTGGCGAGCGCGGTGATTGCAACAAAGAGTTCTGTGCCTGTCGCCACCCAGGGCGCGTTTTGCGAATGCGTCATCCCTGTCAGGATCAGGAGACAAGCCAGGCTGAGGAAAGCTGGAGCGAAGTGAACATAGACGGCATGTGAGAAGACTTCCGAGGTGAGCGATCTGAGAAACAGCCAGAGGGCCGGTCCAATCAGCAGGGGAGCCCATAAGGTGGCGCCGTCCACCCAGGTCCACCGAGCAGCGATGCCGAGCGCCACCATTATCTGCTCGAGCACGACAATCCATACAGCGAACAAAGATATCGCAAGATAGACGCGCCCAGGCAGGCCGCGATGTCGGGACTGTCCCAGCCAGACAAGTAGAGCTGCCCCGTGAAAAAGAGCAATCATCAAAAGTGTGATGAGAACCGGTGTCATTCTATCGCTTCCAAACCACGCCTCCCAGCCGATCCAGCCTAAAGTGGGTACTCCACAGCACCAAGCGCGTCGTCGCTAAAATCTGTCAGACGCGCTGGTTCGGAATACAAAAAACCCGGCCTGAAAAGACCGGGCTTGATGTTCAGATGAGACCGAGGATCAGGATGCGGCCTTTTCCTCAACCGGGTCGCGCAACACATAGCCGCGGCCCCAGACAGTTTCGATATGATGCTCGCCATCGGTCGCAGCAGCCAGCTTCTTGCGGAGCTTGCAGATGAAGACGTCGATGATTTTGAGTTCCGGCTCGTCCATGCCGCCATAAAGATGATTCAGGAACATCTCCTTGGTCAGCGTGGTGCCCTTGCGCAGCGAGAGCAGCTCGAGCATCTGATATTCCTTGCCGGTCAGGTGAACGCGCTGGCCTTCGACTTCAACCGTCTTGGCGTCGAGATTGACCGCAACAGAGCCGGTGCGAATGATCGACTGGGCATGACCCTTGGAGCGACGCACGATCGCATGGATGCGTGCAATCATCTCATCCTTGTGGAAGGGCTTGGTCATATAGTCATCGGCGCCGCAGCCAAGACCGCGCACCTTGTTATCAATGTCCGCATTGCCGGTCAGGATCAGGATCGGCGTATCGACCTTGGAGACCCGCAGCGTCTTGAGAACGTCAAAGCCGGGCATGTCCGGCAGGTTCAGGTCAAGCAGGATGATGTCGTAATCATAGAGCTTGCCCAGATCGACACCCTCTTCACCCAGATCCGTGGTGTAAATATTGAAGCCCTCGGACTTGAGCATCAATTCGATGGACTGGGCTGTGGCCCGATCATCTTCAATAAGAAGAACCCGCATGGTTCGCCTCCGATAAAAATGGACAGGCGAATCACCTCCGCCCGGTCTCTGATCTGAATTAACCTTATTTGCAGGCTAGGCGGAAACCCTTAACGAAAGTTAACCGCCGCTTGACCCGGTAACGGAATCGAAGACTCCCGCCTCTCGCTTGACAGGCGGTTGCCGGGAATTTGCTTTGACCGGCAATTGGTTAACGGTGAGGCAACTGAATCCAATAGTGAATTTTCGAGCCGCAGCATGAAATATGCGGCGCATAAAGTATGTGGATGAGGGCTGCTTATCTGTCCGATTCGGCTGTTTTTTCCGGTCTTCCACAGCTGGATTCGGTCGTGGAAAGAAATTTTTCCACAGATTCGGGGGG
>JBELMP010000163.1:0-5280 GCA_042095695.1 Maricaulis sp.
CACGGTGGGCACGCCGACGCAATTGCCATAACCGCCGATACCGGCGACGACACCACCCACGAGGTGCGTGGTCTTTTCATGGTCCGGCGCGCCAAAGCGCAGCGCATTTATCAGTGCCACGGGGCGCGCGCCCATGGTGAAGACATCGCGCAGAATGCCGCCGACACCCGTCGCCGCACCCTGATAGGGCTCGATGTAAGAGGGGTGGTTATGGCTTTCCATCTTGAAGATGGCGGCCTGGCCATCGCCGATATCGATCACGCCGGCATTCTCGCCCGGGCCCTGGATGACTTTCTCGCCCTCGGTCGGCAGCTTGCCCAGATGCGCGCGCGACGACTTGTAGGAACAGTGTTCCGACCACATGACCGAGAAAATACCCAGCTCGACCATGTTGGGCGCGCGGCCCAGACGGTCGAGGATGATGGCGTATTCCTCATCATTGATACCGTGTTCGGCGACGATCTCGGCGGTGATGCCGTCAGCGTATTGGGTCATTATTAGTCCGCGATCGAGAATTGAAGAGCGCGCAGCTCTCGAAGGTCAAGGGCCGCTTTGAGGTTGGCCAGGGATTCAACGGAATCAGCATTCGCGTGGCGTTCGCGATGAAGCTCGACGTTTAGAATGGCGATTGTGAGGGCGATGGATGACGTCCAATTGGGGATGGCGAGATGCTGGGTTTCCCAATCCAGTTCACCATCCTGTCGCGTGCTGGAGTAGATGATATCCGCACCCTGGATGGCCCGCTGGGCGGTCAGGCTTTGATACCAGTCCATGCATTCGGTTTCGACGGCTTCAGCCGTTGAAGCCTGACATTGGAACGCCATGTACGGCTCCCCCAGGGAGACATCGAAATAAACGGCGGTTACGGATCCAAAAGCGGATTCCCTATCGTCGATAACGACCCGCTCTGGGGTGCCGTCTCCGTCGATATCCTGCCCCAACACCCCAACGATAGTCGCGTCAATCACAGGTGTTGAGCGCCCCTCGCCGGAAATCGATTGCATGGAGTAGGTGCCGTCACTGTGCACACTTATGCTTATGCAGGGGGCTTCGCAGACTTCAATGGCGAGCGATGCTGAAGCCAATCCGCCACCAATGAGAGCCGCGAAAATCACTTAAGCACTCCCCAGCAGGGATTCAAACAAAGCCAGTCCATCCGTGCCGCCGTGTTTTTCGTCCACGGCGCGTTCCGGGTGGGGCATCATGCCGAGCACATTGCCCTGCTCATTGACGATACCGGCAATATCCCGGGCTGAACCATTGGGGTTATTGCCATAGCGGAAGACCACCTGGCCTTCGCCCTCGACGCGGTCGAGCGTATCGGCGTCTGCGAAATAATTGCCGTCATGATGCGCGACCGGGATTGTCAATGTGCTCTCGCCGGCATAGCGGGCGGTAAAGCGTGTATTGCCGTTGCTCACGGTCAGCGGGGTCTTCTCACACACGAAGGTCAGACCTGCATTGCGCATGAGCGAGCCCGGCAAAAGCCCGCTTTCGGTGAGGATCTGAAAGCCATTGCAAACACCCAGGACCGGCGCGCCGGAGGCAGCATGGCCGATGACTGCCGGCATGATGTTCGAGCGTGACGCCATGGCGCCGCAGCGCAGATAATCGCCATAGGAAAACCCGCCGGGTATCATGACGAATTCCGTACCTTCTGGCAGCTCACTTTCCTGGTGCCAGACCATGGCCGGCGCCTCACCGGTGACGCGCTGGATGGCATCGTGGGCGTCGCGGTCGCAATTGGAACCCGGGAAGACGATTACGGCGGATTTCATCGGACGCTGAACTCCCTAAACCATCTCGATCGAGTAGCTCTCGATCACCGGGTTGGAGAGGAGTTTTTGGCACATCTCTTCGACGCGGGCCTTGGCGGCATTGGCATCATCGCCGGTGAGGTCGAGTTCGATCAGCTTGCCTTGGCGGACATCGTCCACCTCGTCATAGCCCATATTGCGCAGGGCGCCGGCGACGGCCGCACCCTGGGGGTCGAGAACACCGGGTTTCAGATAGACGTGGATCTTGGCTTTCACTTGCCTGCCTCTTCAATCGCGACGACGTTGTTTTCTTTCATTATGCCAAGACGACGTGCGACCTCGGCATAAGCTTCTGTGACATTTCCGAGATCGCGCCGGAAGCGATCCTTGTCGAGCTTCTCATTGGTCTCCATGTCCCAGAGACGGCAGCTGTCCGGGCTGATTTCATCGGCCAGAACGGTACGCACCATCTCGCCTTCGTAAAGCCGACCGAATTCCAGCTTGAAATCAATCAAACGGATGCCGACAGCCGCAAACATGCCGCACAGGAAGTCATTGATCCGCAGTGTCATGGCCATCATCTCGTCGAGCTCTTGCGGGTTCGACCAGCCCAGGGCCGTGATGTGTTCTTCTGAGACCAGCGGGTCTTCCAGATCATCATTCTTGTAGCAGAATTCGACGATGGAGCGGGGCAATTGCTCGCCCTCGGTAATGCCAAGGCGTTTTGACATCGAACCGGCTGCCACATTGCGGCAAATCACTTCGAGCGGCACAATCTCGACCTTGCGAACCAATTGCTCGCGCATGTTCAGACGCTTGATAAAATGCGTCGGAATGCCGATCCGCCCCAGACCGAGCATGACAAATTCGCTGATCCGGTTGTTCAGAACACCCTTGCCTTCAAGCGTGGCGTGTTTCTGATTATTGAAGGCGGTGGCGTCGTCCTTGAAGTACTGGACGAGCGTGCCCGGCTCGGGTCCCTCATAGAGGATTTTGGCCTTGCCTTCGTAAAGCTTCTTGCGACGGGACATCAGCGACGCTCCTGGATGGGTTCGGGCCTTCGCGCGCCAGCGGGACCGGACCATGAAACGCACAGCGCGGCCGACTCAATAAGCGACCGCGCGTCGAGGGCGGAAACTAGCCGCAAGGGCCTTGCGGCGCAATGCCACGCTGCGGCAGTACAGCAGGTGCGGTTGGGGTGATTGATTTTGCTGCGTCAGCAAGCTAACGAGACAGTCCAACAACCCTTTCAAGGAGAGCTTCATGTCCGGCCTCGACGATCGCGAAAATGCCTTTGAAAACAAGTTCGCCCACGATCAGGAACTCGAGTTCAAAGCGGTCGCGCGCCGCAATAAGCTTCTGGGTATCTGGGCTGCCGGCGAGATGGGGCTGGACGATGCCGAAGCCTATGGCAAGGAAGTCGTCGTCGCCGATTTTGAGGAAGCAGGCGATGAGGATGTGTTCCGCAAGATCCGTGGCGATTTTGACGCGAAGGGCGTCACCGTTTCCGATCATGTGATCCGCAAGCAAATGGACGACCTGCTGGTCGAAGCCCGTCGCCAGGTATCGCAGGAAGGCTAGCGCTCCAGCCGGTCAGTGACCGCCAGCCAGCGATCAAACGCCGCAGCGATATTCTCGCGGTCATAATTCGTTGTGATGATCTCGAAAACCTGGCCGGACTCCCGGTCCATCAGGACCAGGAAGCCGACGCGGCCTTCCAGCTGGTCATAAACCGCCTCGATGCCGGCCTCCACGGCCCGGTCACGAACGCGGCTGCGCCGTCCCAGGGTGAAGTCGAAGCGGACAAACTCCATGGCCGCGTCTTCATAAGCGGGCCGGACGTCTTCAATCCGCGGCTCAAGGATACGACATTGCGTGCACCAGGAAGCCCGGAACATGGCCGCGACCAGGCGTGGCCGGTCTTCCACGGCCTGCGCAGAGGCATGCTCCCAGTCTGCACGCAGGAAGTTGGGCGCCAGGAAAGCGCCCATCAGCGCGAGAATGATCAGGGAGACGCGCATTCATGACTCCGGGCTAAAGGCGACGCAGACGTTCTAGCTTTCGATGGCCGCGGTTGCTGCGATCGCGCGGTCAAAGGCAGCGGAAATGGCATCCCGGTCATGCTCAGTCGTGATCATCTCCAGCACCTCGCCGGTTTCACGATCGAGCAGAACCAGAAAACCTGTCCGGCCTTCATGCTGACTATAGAGATCTTCAATTCCCGCTTCTACAGCGCGTTGACGCATTGCGCCGCGACGCGGCGGAAGCGTGAAATCAAAGCGGACGCGTTCCAGATTCGCATCCTCATAGGCGGGCCAGACATCATCCAGACGAGGCTCCAGAATACGGCATTGCGAGCACCAGGCCGCGGTGAAACGGGCCGCAACCAGGCGCGGACGTTCTTCGGCCAGATGGGTGGAGGCCGTATCGCTATCGGCCTGCAGGGCGGCAGGGGTGAAAAGGACCGCGAGCGCGGCGAGAAGGATGAAGGAAAAGCGCATGTTTAAATCTCCGTAATGTTGCGGAAGCTAGCGCAAGCTTCACGGAGAGCCAGTTCACCCTGCCTCACAAAAACGTCAGTCGAGTTTGACCAGCCCTGGAAGGCCATCGATGGACTCGGCATTGCTCTCATATCGGCGTGCGGCCCATTCCTCTTCGGAGCGGTTGGCATTGACGCGGACCAGCTGGTCGCGCTCGCCCTTGAACGCGTAGAAGGGCACGCCCCAGCCGCAGCTATCTTGGCATTTGTGGATTTTCGCGGTGATGATCGCGCGTGCCTTTGGGAATTGTGGGAAGAGGGCGAGTTTTTCCGCAAAGCCCGGTTCCTCGAAGGTCACGGCCTCTGCTCTACCGTATAGGCGCAGGATGTTCGCAGCCCCCTCGAAGGCGCAGAACATGAAAGTGATGCGGCCATTCTGGCGAACATGCGCCAGTGTTTCGATGCCGGAACCACCCAGATCCAGATAGGCGACCTCATTGGGGCCGAGCACGCGGAAACTGTCATAACCCTTGGGGGAAAGATTGACTGAGCCCTCATCGCCGGACGGGGCGGTGGCGATGAAGAACATTTTTTGCTTGTCGATGAAGGCTTGAATGCGCTCATCAATCTGGTCGTAGAATTTAGCCATGTCGTTCTCCTGTAACGCGGCCCCCACAGCCTCAACGTCGCTCGACCAAGTCCCATTTATTGCCGAACGGATCGCGGAATACAGCCACTGATCCGTAAGTTTCATGGCGCGGTTCTTCTAGGAATTCCACGCCCGCCGATTGCAGCCGCATGTAATCCGAGCCGAAATTTTCGCTCTCGAGAAAGAGATAGACGCGGCCGCCGGCCTGATTGCCAATGGCCGCTCGTTGGGCGTCATCCGTTGCACGGGCAAGCAAAAGGTCTGCTCCGCCGGCACCAGGGCGCACCACGACCCAGCGTTTGCCGCCACCAAGATCTGAATCCTCCACCAGCTCGAACCCCATCGGGTCACGATAAAAGCTTATCGCGGCGTCATAGTCGGGAACAACAAGCGTG
>JBELMP010000164.1:0-5241 GCA_042095695.1 Maricaulis sp.
GGGACAAGTGTGCTGTCACCGGCGTTACTGACGACCTGTCGCATATCAGCCCGCGCACCGGACGCGCCGTCTGTGCGGAGGAAGCGGCGCCCTACGCCCCCAAACTCCTGGAATTGCCGGGCTTCCTGCGCGGTTCCGGCGTGGTCGGGCCGGGCGATATCGCCAAGGGGCTGGAACTGACCGGATACTTTGTCGAGCGTCGTGTCCTCTGGCCGGTCGACAAGCAATTGCCCGATGCGCGGGAGCGTCTGATCCAGGCGCTGCAGCGGGAAGGGCGGTTGTAACCTGTCCACTGAAATCTGTGGCCCGCGCCTGCCCGGACAAACAAATCGCCTATACTGAAATTTCCGAATCAAAAAGGCGTATGAGATGGGCGAGACATTCGATCCCGGTGGCGGTCACATTATTGAAGAAGCCTTCGATGAGGCGTTGTCCAAACGCTATCTCGCCTATGCATTGTCAACCATTACCCAGCGGGCCCTGCCGGATGCCCGCGATGGCCTCAAGCCGGTGCACCGCCGTCTGCTTTACGCCATGCGTGAGCTCAAGCTGAACCCCGACGCAGCTTTCAAGAAATCAGCCCGCGTGGTCGGTGATGTGATCGGCAAGTATCACCCGCATGGCGACCAATCCGTCTATGACGCTCTGGTTCGTCTCAGCCAGGATTTTGCTGCACGCTATCCGCTGGTCGAAGGGCAGGGCAATTTCGGCAATATCGACGGCGATAACGCGGCGGCCATGCGATATACCGAGGCGCGCCTGACCAAGGCAGCGGAGCTCCTGCTTGCCGATATCGAACACGGCACGGTCGATTTCGAAGACACCTATGACGGTTCGGAAAGCGAGCCCATCGTCTTGCCCGGCGCTTTCCCCAACATCCTCGCCAATGGTGCGACCGGTATTGCCGTCGGCATGGCGACATCGATCCCGCCGCATAATGCCTATGAGATTTGCGGGGCTGCCCGGGCCCTGATCAAGGATCCCGACGCGACAACTGATACGCTTCTGAGCCATGTCAAAGGTCCGGACTTCCCGACCGGTGGTATCTGTGTTGAACCCGAGGCCGCTATCCGCGAAGCCTATGAGACCGGGCGCGGCGGTTTCAGGACGCGGGCCAAGTGGGAGAAGGAAGATATCGGCCGGGGCATGTGGCGGGTTATCGTCACCGAAATTCCCTACGTGGTTCAGAAGTCGAAACTGGTCGAACGTATCGCGCAGTTGATGGACCAGAAAAAACTGCCCCTGGTCGATGATATTCTCGACGAGTCCACGGAAGATATCCGCCTCGTCATCGAGCCGAAATCCAAGCTGGTTGATCCGGACATGATGATGGAGAGCCTGTTCAAGCTCACCGATCTTGAGAACCGCATCTCCCTTAACCTCAACGTGCTCGACCCGAGCGGAACCCCGCGCGTCATGTCCTTGAAGGAGACGTTGCGGATCTGGATCGATCACCGCCGTGAGGTTGCCGTGCGCCGGGCCCGGACCCGCCTGGCCAAGGTCGAGGACCGTCTGGAAGTTCTGGCGGGCTATCTCATTGTCTATGCCGACCTTGATGAGGTCATCCGCATTATTCGCTTTGAGGATCACCCCAAGGACAAGCTGATGGAGACTTTCTCCCTTAGCGAGCGGCAGACCGAAGCCATCTTGAACATGCGCCTGCGCGCCCTGCGCAAGCTCGAGGAGCTGGAGATCCGGCAGGAGGACAAAAAGCTTCGCGGAGAACGTAAATCGCTGAAAGACCTCATCGGCTCGGAGGTTCTGCAGTGGGAAAAAGTTGATGGCGAGATCGCCGAGGTGGAGGCCTATTATGGCCCGGACACGGATTTGGGGGCGCGCCGGACTGTCTTTGGCGATGCGCCGGCGGTCAGCGATGCGGCCTCGATCGAAGCCTTTGTGGTTCGCGAGCCCATTACCGCCGTACTGTCCGAAAAGGGCTGGGTGCGGGCCCTGAAAGGCCATTCTTCCGACGTCACGGAGTTGAAGTTCAAGGAGGGCGACCGCTCGGCTTTCGCCGTGAAGTGCGAGACGACGGACAAGCTCCTGATGTTTGCCACGGATGGCAAATTCTACACCATGGACGCCTCCAAACTGCCGGGCGGGCGCGGACATGGTGAACCTGTCCGGCTGCATGTGGACCTGCCTGATGGTGCCGCCCCGATCGGCCTGTTCAAATATGATCCGGAACGCGTGCTGCTGGTCGCCTCTGGCTCGGGCACGGGTTTCCGCATTGCCGAGAAAGACTGCATGGCCATGAAGAAGGCGGGCAAGCAGATCCTCAATCTTGTCGAGGGCGATGAAGCCTTGCTGTGCATTCCGGCCCTGGGTGATCGTTGCGCCGTGATCGGCCAGAACAAGAAACTGCTCGTTTTTGCGGCCGAGGAAATCCCCATGATGTCGCGCGGCAAGGGCGTTCGCCTGCTGGGCGGCAAGGGCGCGCAGGTCGCCGATGTTGCGATCTTCTCTGCGGCAGACGGGCTGACCTGGCTGGACGGGGCCGGTCGCCGCTTCAATCTGGAGGACTGGCAGTTGTGGACCGCCAAGCGAGCGCAGGCCGGCAAGCTTGCCCCGCGGGGTTTCCCGCGTTCTTTGCGGTTCGCGCCGCGCGGCTCGGAATTCCTCGCTTCCCAGGCGAAATCGGAATAAAACGGACTAACGCCCTCTATTGCGGAGAAAATATCCATGGACGCCTCGCTCATCGTGCTGATTTTGATTGTCGCCATCGGCCTCATCCTGGTGATGATCTACAACCGGCTCGTCGCCCTGAAACAGACCTGTAACCAGGCCTGGGGCGATATCGATGTTCAGCTCAAGCAGCGCCACGATCTCGTCCCCAACCTTGTGGAGACGGTCAAGGGCTATGCCGAACATGAAAGCGGAACGCTGGAGAGCGTCATAAAGGCTCGCCAGACGGCGATTGATGCCTCGTCACTGAAGGATCTCGCGGAGGCGGAAAACCTGCTCTCAGGAGCGCTGCGCCAGCTCTTCGCCCTGTCGGAAAGCTATCCCGATCTCAAGGCGAACCAGAATTTCCTGAGCCTGCAGAATGAATTGGCCGATCTGGAGAATAAGATCGCCGCTGCGCGTCGCTTCTTCAACAATGCGGTGCAGGAATTCAACACCGCTGTCGAGCAATTCCCGGCCGTGCTGATCGCCAATTCCTTCGGCTTCACTGCCCGCGATTATTTCGAAGTGGGCGAGGCTGAGCGCGGCGCGCCGAAAGTGAAGTTCTAGGCGGTCGATCATGCTGTTTGGAGCGGCCGGGCTACGCTCTCACATCTGGAATAATAATCTGCGGTCGATCTTTCTTCTGGCCGCTTTTCCACTTCTCCTCGTGCTGTTGGGTTATGCCGCGGCCCTGGTCTGGACCGCCTTTTCAGGGCGTCCGGAATACTATGTCGAGGAGGGCGAGCTGATCGCCTTTTTCGGGCCCGGCCTGCGCGGGGATTTGCGCTATGCCTGGAGCCTGATGCCGCAAATCATGCTCGGCGGTATTGCCTTGGCCCTGATCTGGTTCCTCATCGCCTGGTTTGCGCATCAGCGTATTATCGATAGCGCGACAGGGGCGAGGGAAGTCACTCGCGAGGATGAGCCGGAACTTTATAACCTTCTGGAAAACCTCTGCATTTCGCGTGGCCTGCCCATGCCGCGACTGGCCGTGATCGAGAATGCCGCGCTTAACGCCTATGCGTCGGGCCTGACCGCGCATCAATACCGCGTCACCGTCACGCGGGGCTTGATGAAGCGGCTCGACCGGGATGAGCTGGAAGCGGTGTTGGCGCACGAACTTTCCCATATCCGTCATCGCGATGTCCGCCTCATGGTCATTGCCGTGATCTTTGTCGGCATCATCTCCTTTGTCGGTGAAATGCTGGCGCGGGGCATGTTTCGCGGTGGCCGTATTCGTGGTCGGGGCAGTAGCGGCGGTAGCGGTGGCGGCGGCGGTGCGGCCGTCATTTTGCTGCTGATCGCGGCCGGACTGGTCGGGCTGGCCTGGTTCCTGGCGATCATGATCCGTTTCACCCTGTCGCGCCGCCGCGAATACATGGCGGATGCCGGAGCAGTCGAACTGACCAAGAATCCCGATGCGATGATCTCGGCGCTTCAGAAAATCTCCGGTCGCTCGCGCCTGGGTGAAACTCCGGACGAGATGCGAGAAATGTTTATCGAGAATCCAAAAGTCGGCTTCATGGGCATGTTCGCGACTCATCCGCCTATTCCCAAACGCATCGACATGCTGGTCGAGCATGCCGGTGGTCGCCGTCCTGCCGCCAGCTTGACCGAAGCCTGACAGCCGGCCATCAAGGCCCGGTTGCTAGAGGCCGGGTGACGGATCATCCGGCGGGTCGGACGCCTCTTCAAGCTGTGCCTGGAAATCTGCCTCGTCCTCATCCTCCAGCAGGCCTTCAAAGGCCTCGCGGAAAATGAACCAGACCGAGATGAAGAGCGCGGCGATGACGGGGCCGATAATGATCCCCACAGCGCCGAAAAGTGTCAGCCCGCCAAGTGTGGACAACAACACCATGAGGTCGGACATTTTGGCATCCTTGCCGACCAGTATCGGGCGCAGGATGTTATCCGAGGAGGAAATGACGACGCCGCCCCAGATGGCCAGGCCTGCGGCGGGAATGTAATGCCCGGTTGCCGCAAGCCAGATTGCTGCGGGAATCCAGATCAGCGGCGGGCCAACCATCGGGATAATGGACAGCATGGCGGCAATCGCGCCCCAAAAGATCGAGCCGGGCACGCCCGCGACGGCGAGCCCGATACCGGTCAGCGCCCCCTGGACCAGCGCGATCAGAAAGGATCCCTTGACCGTCGCCCGTATGGTTGACACGGCGCGCTCGGCGAGAAGATTGCGATCCTCGGTCGACATCGGAACGAGCGTGATCGCTGTTCGCCCCATATCCCTGCCGGTCAGCAGGAAGAAAAAGAGCGCATAGATCAGGATAAAGAAGTTCAGCGTCGCAATGAGTACACCACCGGTGCCGGCGCGCAGCGAGCTGACCAGCAGATTCCCGATCGAGCGGGCCAGGCTTCCCAGCTGCGAGGCCAGTGTCGCCTGGTACTGGATCAATTCCTCACGGAAGGGCAGCCATTCCGGCAAGCCGTCCAGCCCGTCCTCACGGATCGATATGATCTGCTCCTGCACCCAGGGCGTGACCCTGGCAGTGACATCGATCGCCTGCTCCGCGACCACGCCGAGCAGCAGGCTTGCGGGGATGACAAAGGCGAGCACTG
>JBELMP010000165.1:0-5112 GCA_042095695.1 Maricaulis sp.
GGCTATACTGATCGAGATTTGAACGGGCTGGCCGGTGCGGAACGGGCTTTTGACGCGGCGCTGTCTGCCAGGGATGGTCGGCCGGTTGCCCTGTCGATCGACATGGCGGTGCAATTCCACATCGATGAAGTCTTGCGGACGACCATGACCGAGTTTCAGGCGCTGGCCGCCTCGGCGATCGTGATGAATGTGCGCACGGGCGAGATTGTCGGCATGGTGTCTTTGCCGGACTATGACCCCAACCGGCCCAATGATGCTTCGGCAAGCGAGCGGCTGAACCGATCAGCCCAATCCGTCTATGAGATGGGGTCCACCTTCAAGGCCTTTACAGTCGCCCTGGCGCTGGAGACCGGCTCGGCGACCATGGAGACCGGTTATGATGCCAGCAATCCGCTGCGCGTCGGTGGTCATGTCATCCATGACTATCATGCTGAAAACCGCTGGCTGACCCTGTCGGAGATCTTTACGCACTCCTCAAATATCGGGTCCTCCATGCTGGCCTTTGAAGCCGGGCGCGATGCTCAGCGTGGGTTTCTTGGCGATTTGCGCTTGCTGGAGCGGGCGCCGATCGAGCTTGCCGAGAGCGCGGACCCCTTGCTGCCCCACCAATGGGAGCGCACGGAGATGGCAACGATTTCCTATGGTCATGGCATCGCCGTCAGCCCGATAGCGACCATTGCCGCCTTTGCTGCGATTGCAAATGATGGCGTCTACGTGCCGCCAACCCTGTCTCCCGTGGCCGCGAATGAAACCATTCTGAGAGAGCGGGTCATGCGCTCGGAAACCGCCCGGGACGTGCTGCAGCTGATGCGTGAAAACGTGACAGAGGGGACGGGTGGCAATGCGGAAGCACCCGGATATCGCGTAGCCGGCAAGACCGGGACGGCCGAAAAGCCGACCCGCGGCGGCTATGATCCGGACCGCCTTATTTCCTCCTTTTCCGCAGTCTTTCCTTATGATGATCCGCAATATGCGGTCCTGGTGCTTTTGGATGAGCCGCAGGGAAATGAATCGACCTATGGCTACGCCACAGGGGGATGGACGGCGGCGCCGGCGACAGGTGAAATCATCTCCCGAATTGCGCCAATCCTCGGGGTTGAGCGTATGGATGAAAACCCGGGTGGTCGTGCGGAACTGGTCCGCGCCGCCCTGATGCCGGAGATGATCCCGTGACGCTCGCGGACCTGCTCGATGACGCCCTCAACCGGCCGGGTTTCGATGAAATCGAGATTTCGGGCCTGACGCTGGACAGTCGCAAAGTCGAGCAAGATTTTGTCTTTGCAGCGCTGCCCGGTTTCAAAATTCATGGCTTGGCGTTCGCGGCCCAGGCTGTCGCAGCGGGCGCAGCGGCGATAATCAGTGATCAGCCAATCCCGGATGTCAGCGTGCCGGTGATCGTTTGCGCTGATCCCGCGTCCCTGCTCGCCCGAATGGCGCGGCGCTTCTATCCGGGACAGCCAGAACATGTGGTGGCCATTACCGGTACCAATGGCAAAAGCTCGACGGTCGATTTCCTGCGCCAGATCTGGGAGGCGGCTGGTATTGCGGGAGCCAGCCTGGGTACGCTCGGCGTTGCGCGCAAGGGCGAGACCATAACCACTGGTTATACAACGCCTGACGCTGTTGCCTTACACCAGGCGCTTGATCGGCTGGCCGGGGAAGGGGTGACGCATCTGGCGATGGAGGCATCCAGTCATGGTCTGAAGCAAAGGCGGATGGAAGCGGTTGATCTTGATATCGCCGGCTTCACTAATCTGACCCAGGATCATCTGGATTATCATCCCGATTTCGAAGACTATTTCGCGTCCAAAGCGCGATTATTCACCGAGCGCTTGCCGGTCGGACGGCCCGCGATTGTCAATGTTGACAGCCCCTGGGGGGAGCAGGTTGCCGATCTCGCGGCCCGGCGTGGTTCGCCTGTGGTGCGCATTGGCTGGCGAGGGGATGATCTGCAGATTTGCGAGGTCGTGCCGCGCCCGGCAAGCCAGGGTGTCACCGTAAAATGGCGCGGTGTGGACTATCAGATCGAGATCCCATTCGTCGGTGAGTTCCAGGTGTTGAACGCGGTCCAGGCGGCGGCAATTGCGCTTACCGAGGGGCTCGACACGGATTTGGTTTTCGCAGCCCTGCGTACCCTTCGCGGTGTTCCCGGGCGATTGGAGAAGGTTGGCGAGACGACTGACCAGGCTCCGGTCCTGGTTGATTATGCGCATACGCCGGATGGATTGGACAAGCTCCTGCGGGCAGCCCGGCCGCATACGCAGGGACGAGTGATCGTCGTGTTCGGCTGTGGCGGTGATCGCGATCCGACCAAGCGCCGGCCGATGGGCGAGATTGGCGCGCGGGAAGCCGATCTGGTGATTGTCACCGATGATAATCCGCGCTCGGAAGATCCCGATGCGATCCGGGCGCAGATCATGACCGGCTGTCCCGACGCCACCGAAATCGCGGACCGTGAAGCCGCCATTCGCCATGCTGTGGCGAAATTGCAGGCCGGGGATTGCCTCCTCATTGCCGGCAAGGGGCATGAGACCGGTCAGACGATTGGCGAAACAGTTCACCCCTTTGATGATCGAGACGTATCGCGCCGGGCCTTGGCGGATCTGGAGGGCGCCAATGTCTGAGCCTCTATGGACAGCGGGCCAGGCTATGGCGGCAACCGGCGGCGAACTCGTTGGCGCGGTCGACTGGACCTGCTCGGGGATCTCGATTGATACGCGATCTCTCGTCCCCGGTGATCTCTTCATTGCCCTGAAGGATATTCGCGACGGGCATGATTTTGTCCCTGACGCGATGGCGCGCGGCGCGGCGGCAGCGCTTGTCGAGCGCGCCGGTTCTGGACCCGGAAATGCCCTTAAAGTCCTTGATAGTCTTGCTGCATTGCGCGCGCTTGGCGCGGCTGCCCGTGATCGCTCAAACGCGATACGCGTTGCGGTTACCGGCAGTGTTGGCAAGACCAGCGTCAAGGAAGCGATTGCTGCGGTGTTTCGCGCCATGGGGCCAGCTCACTGGAGCGTGAAATCCTACAATAATCATTGGGGTGTGCCGCTGACCCTGGCGCGCATGCCCAAGGCGACGCAGCGGGCCGTTTTCGAGCTCGGCATGAACCATGCGGGTGAGATCCGTGCGCTCTCGGCGCTGGTCCAGCCCCATGTCGCTCTGATCACCCGAATCGCTCCGGCGCATCTGGAAAATCTCGGGACGATTGAAGCCATTGCCGATGCCAAGTCCGAGATTTTTGAAGGCCTTGAGCTGGATGGTGTCGCGATCTACCCGGCCGATGACGATCATGCAGAGCGACTGGCGAAACATGCCTCGCAATCCTGCGCAGCCTTTTTACTCGATTTCGGAATTGACCGTCCTGCGGCCATCCGGATCGAGCGATTTGAGACAAGTGCCGAAGGTAGCCAGGGCATGATTGATGTGATGGGCGTGCGTGTGCCCTTCCGCCTGGCAGCCTCGGGCGCGCATTGGGCCTGGAATACAGCTGCAATTTTCGCGGCTTGCGCTGCTGCAGGGCTCGATGCCCGGGATGTGGCAGAGGCGCTGGCAGGGGTCGATGCCGAGCGCGGGCGCGGCCAGGCTGTGCAGGCGCCGCTGCCGGACGGCAAGCACTTTACCCTGCTTGATGACGCTTATAACGCCAATCCGGTCTCAATGCGGGCGGCAATTTCCGCGCTGGCAGCGGTCGAGCCGGAACCGGGAGGGCGGCGAATTGCCATTCTTGGCGAGATGTTCGAACTGGGCCCGACCAGTGCGACCCTGCATGCAGAACTCGCAGAACCGCTTGAGGCTGCAGGGGTTGATCTGGTCTTTACCGCCGGGGCGCTGATGAAGGCCCTGGATGATGCCTTGCCGAGCGCCATGAAGGCAGGTTATGCCCGCGATGCGGGGCAGGTGCTTGAGTTGATCAAATCGGCGATCCGGCCGGGTGATGTCGTTATGCTGAAAGGCTCTAACGCGTCCGGTCTTCATAAGATCGCCGCAGTTCTGGCCGACGGCTCCGCATTCGACCTGACGGAGGCCTGACCCTTAATGCTCTACCTGCTTTTTGCCCCGCTTGCGGATGATTTCCAACTGGCAAATCTGTTCCGCTACATCACGTTTCGCACGGGCGGAGCCTTGATGACGGCGATGCTGATCGCCTTCGTTTTCGGCAAGCCGATGATTGGCTGGCTGCGGCGCAAACAGGGCAAGGGTCAGCCTATTCGCGAAGAGGGTATCGAGCGTCATGTCGTTGAAAAGGCCGGGACACCGACCATGGGTGGGTTCCTGATCCTGCTCGGTGTGATGGTTGGAACCCTGCTCTGGGCTGATCTGACCAATCAATATGTCTGGATCGTGATCTTCGTCACCGCTGGCTTCGGCGTGATTGGGTTTATTGATGATTATCTGAAGGTTACCAAGCAAAGCACGGCAGGTTTCAGCGGTCGGCTGAAGCTGCTGGGCGAGTTTGTGATTGCCTTTATTGCCGTCTACTGGGCGACGGCGCTGGCTCGGACGACGGGGATGGAAGCGGGCCTGGAAACCTCTGTCGCCTTTCCCTTCTTCAAGGATTTCCTGATTAATATCGGCCCCTTGTTTTATGTCTTCGGCTGTCTGGTGATTGTCGGGTCCGGCAATGCCGTGAATATGACCGACGGTCTGGATGGTCTTGCCATCGTGCCGGTCATGATCGCTGCGGCGACTTTCGGCGTTATTGCCTATCTGGTCGGTCGGGTGGATTTTGCCGAATATCTACAGGTCCACTACACCCCGGGCACAGGTGAATTACTGGTCTTCTGCGGCGCTTTGTTGGGTGCCGGACTGGGCTTTCTCTGGTGGAATGCGCCTCCTGCGATGATTTTCATGGGCGATACCGGATCGCTCTCTCTTGGCGGTGCGCTCGGCGCCATCGCGGTGGCGGTCAAGCATGAAATCGTGCTGGCAATCGTTGGTGGCCTCTTCGTGCTGGAAATGGTCTCGGTGATGGTCCAGGTCGCGAGTTTCAAACTCACCGGCAAACGCGTTTTCCGAATGGCGCCCATCCATCATCACTACGAGAAGAAGGGCTGGGCTGAGCCGACGATCGTGATCCGCTTTTGGATCATCGCTGTCATCCTCGCCCTGATT
>JBELMP010000166.1:0-5001 GCA_042095695.1 Maricaulis sp.
TGTTCCCTCGCAGAAAATGTCTGCGGATAAATAGGGAATTATTGCTGCGAGGTCAAAAGCGATGACTCTGAGTCCTCAAGGACATCATACCAGAACTGGACTGGCGCCTCACCGACAATGGCGGTCGCCCGACGCCGAACTTCATCCGGTGTCAGCATGCCCGCGGCAATGGCGTCGGTGAGCCAGGCTTCATACTGCCCACCCGTCTGATCAAAGCCGGTTTCCTTCATCGCGTGATACAGCGCCGCAGCGAGCATGTGCATCCCACCATCATGCTGCGCCCAGCGTGGCCCTGGATCGATCTCGAACCCCAATCGCTCAGCGACGATCTGGTCAAGGGCCTGGGTCGAGCCTTCGTCGAGCAGTCCCTCAAAGGAATTGTATCCGAATGCGGGGTTATGATTCTCGACGATTGAGACCATCCAGGGATCGGCCCGCAACGCCGCCAGGGAAGGCAGCAGCTCCGGATTCGAAAGGTCGAAGGGAGGGTGAAAAATCTCGTGCGCCGCAACGCGAAGCTGGATTTCGGCCGGATAGCTGTAATGCGCCATGAAGCGTTGGCCGGCTATGCGAATTCCATAGGGTTGGGAGAAGGCAACGATCCGAATATCGATTTCCCGGTCCAGGGCCCGGCCGAGAAGACGGGCTTGCTCAGGTATCACGTCATAAGGGGCGACGACCTCGCGCGTGCGATCAATGCCGGCCGTGATCTCATCCGAATAACGGTCCTCGTAGAGTGCCTCAAACCCGATTGCCTGCAAGGCTTCGAGCACGACAAGAACGTCAGGAATACTCTCGAGCATCTCCTCGTATCGCCCAGCAGTCCAGCTGATCAATTCATCAATATTCGGTGCGATGAACCGGTCAGGATGGCGGGCCGAGGCGATGACATCATCAAGCGTGTCAAACGGGCCTGCGGAAAAGAAATAGACAAGGCTGGGTCCGACAAGCCCGCCCTCATCGACACGCAGGCGCTGATCAATCCGCGCCAGTGCATCGAGTGCATCCTCTGGCAGGACTGCGCGAAACTCGGCGATTTCCTCGGAATAGATTGATGACTGAAGCACATCGCCAGAGAGGACGCCGAGCAGCAAAACAGCGTCGAGCCCAAGCGCCGGCTCAACACGCCATTGGGTTTGCAAGACCATCTCAGTAGCCGGCAGAGGGGTCTCATGGACTGGCGGGGCCGAACTGAAGGTCAGAACTGACAGGGCGGCGATGGAAGCAATCAGGGACAAGACCAACTCCTTGTACAAGCAAGATCCCGATTAGATCGGATGCGATGCGACAGGTCTTGAATGGATTTGATCTAACGCCGGAAGAAGCGCGCCGGCGTGCGGCCAGTCGCGGCCTTCAGCACGCGCGTGAGATGAGGCTGATCGCAAAACCCGCAAGCCAGGGCAATTTCCGCGAGCGGCTCACCAACCCGCAATCTCTCAATCGCCTCGCGCAGTCGTCGTTCGTGGCGCAGCTCCACCGGTGTCATGGCGAACCAGCGCTTGCAGGTACGACTGGCGTGCTCCAGCGATCGGCCGCAGCGCCGGGCCGCCCGCGCAATCGGCACGCCGCGCAGAACATCACACGCGAATTCTGCAAGCCATGTCGGCGGCGACAACGCCCCGGACGTGTCTCCGCATTCGCGCAGTAATCCGGCAAGCCCCGCAGATCCGGTCCGCGCCTGCCGCTGGAAGGCGGCCGCGTCTCCAACCTCAAGGATGGCGTAGCCGCAATGATCGGCGAGCGCGTCGCTGATGGGCATATTGATAATGCGCGCGCCGTCGCGACCGATCCTGTCAGCATGCGCATGAAAAGCCGGATGAACGACAATCTGGTTGCGGCGGCAGGCATGCCGCCCCTCCAGGCCAGACTCGTGATAATCGCCCTCCATGACCAGTGCGAGATAGGCGTTTTCATGCCGGTGCAGGCCGAGCGTCTGGTCGGGCATCAATGTCTCGGACGCGAAGCTCTCAATACGGATCATGGCGCCAGCTTGCGACAGGGCGCGCACAAACAATAGTTAGAAATTGGACAGATCAGCGCGCGGATGATTTTCGCGCTTGGAACACGCTGTCGAGTTCATTCTGCTCGAGCGCCTGCAATTGATCTCGGGTCTGGCTGACATTCTCCACCGCGCTGACGGCCAGAATAAACAGGATCAGAGTCAGCATGCAGGCGCCGCTCCAGCACAGGAGCGCAAACATGCGGACCGGATCCCTCAGAATGTCCAGGCTGACCTGTGTCATGCGCGATATACCGCCGCGAGTAAAACCGAGGCTGGTATTCTGTCCGAGACAGGCCGGGTTGCATCTCATAATTGATGAATAGGATGAATATCTCTACCCGGAGGAAAGGTTACAAGCATTTCCAGAGCTTGGACATTTCGAGCAAGGCTGAAATCTCGCCGGAAATTCGCCTTACACGCGAAAAATGGATATTTCCAAGACCGCTAGACCCGTCCGTGCCGATCAATCCAGGAAGATGGCAATCACATCATGGCGGCCAGATTTCCAACCCGCAAAAACACCAACCGCCCGTCCCTTGATCCCTAGGGACCAAAGCGGCGAGCGGCGGCGTTGCTTGGCTGGCGGCCTTTCAGCGCGCCCACCTTGCATGCTCTCCGAGCGCGAGGCTCAGGAGCGTCCCCCGTTGGCCGGAGGATGGTTCGGACAGAACCGCCCGTGAGAGCTGCTCCACCTCACCCACCAGGCTTTCAAAGACTTGCATCTCCGCTTGCCTGGCTCGGTCCGGCTTTCACCCCGGACCATGGATCCTTTCCCTTACGGTCGGGATCCTTCGTCTTCCGTGTTTCCGCTTGCGCGTCTTCACATCCGACCGGACCCGGCTTTGACCCCGGACCCCGGCCACCCTTTTCAGGATTTGGCCTTCGCACCTGGCGCCGCCGTTTTCACGGCTTCGCCCTGCGCTGGACCTGGATTTTACCCCGGGCCCTGACCCTCGGCTCTTGCGAGCTATCCGGCCATCGCTTCGTGCCATCTCGCTTGCGCGATCCCGCCTTCCGCGGCCGCCGGAACTCCGCTAACCCCTTGTGAGGATTGGGCTTTGCCCCGTCGACGCCTAAAGCCTAGGCCAGCAGAACCGCGCCGGTCAACGCGGCGCTCTGTGGGTTGCGTGGATAAATAGCCCCGGTCTGTGGATAAAATCGCGGTTTTCGTGGAAAACGCAAAATTTTTTCACCTGGACAGAAAAAAGCCGGCCCGGATTGCTCCGAGCCGACCATTTGCCTTCTGAGAGGGAAATTATTCCGCCGCAACAGGCTCCGGCTGCGGCGCGAAACGTCCGTAGAAGGTCTCGCCTTTCGCAGCCATGTCACGCAGCAGGGCCGGGACAGCGAACTGGTCGCCATACTGGGCCTGCAGCTCATCGGCACGCTTTACGAAAGCCGCTGCACCATAGGTGTCGATGTAGGACAATGCGCCACCGGTATAGGGCGCAAAGCCCCAGCCCAGGATAGAGCCAACATCGGCTTCACGCGGATCAATCACGATCTCCTCTTCCATGCAGCGCGCAGCTTCGAGCGCCTGGGTGAAGAGAATGCGGTCCTTGATCTCGTCAGGCGTCGGCTGATCATCGGCATATTTGCCGCCCGGAGCGAACTGCTCCAGCTCCGGCCAGAGGCGCTTGGGCGCACCTTTTTCCGCCGGATAATCATAGAAGCCCTTGCCATTCTTGCGACCGAAACGCTCATACTCCTCGACCATTTTGAAGAGGATCGGCTCGGTCGGGGACGGGGTGTAGTTTTCACCCAGATCGGCCTTGGTCTGCTTGATCAGCTTCACGCCGAGATCGAGAGCCACCTCATCCTGCAGAGACAGCGGTCCGACCGGCATGCCGGCCATCTTGGTCGCATTCTCGATCAGCGCCGGATTGATACCCTCGGCGAGCATGTTCATGCCCTCGCCAATGAAGCGCATCACACAGCGATTGGCGTAGAAACCGCGCGTATCGGACACGACGATCGGTGTCTTCTTGATCTTGGTGACATAGTCGATGGCACGCGACAGGGCGTAATCTCCGGTATTGCCGCCCATGATGATCTCGACCAGCATCATCTTCTCGACCGGCGAGAAGAAGTGAATGCCGATGAACTGGTCTTCACGCTTGGACGCCTTAGCCAGATCCGTGATCGGAATGGAGGAGGTGTTCGAGGCGAACACCGCGTTTTCCGGAATGACCTCTTCGGACATCTTGGTGATTTTGGCTTTCAGTTCGGAATTCTCGAACACGGCCTCAATGACCAGATCAACGTCGGACAGGAGCGAATAATCCGTGGTCGCCGTGATCCGGCCGGCCAGCGCATCCGCCTTCTCCTGAGAGATCTTGCCGCGCGACACACCCTTGTTGAACTGATCAACAGCGTGCTGCTTGCCCTTGTCCGCGCCGTCCTGATTGGCATCGATGAGAACGACATCGATACCCGCCTGGGCGGTTACCGTGGCAATGCCCGCGCCCATGAAGCCAGCGCCGATGATGGCAACCTTCTTCACATCCGCCTTTTCCTGGCTTGCCGGACGACGCCCGCCCTTCTCCAGCGCCTGCTTGGACAGGAAGATGGAGCGAATCATATTGCGGCTCTCCGGACGCAGGAGCAGCTTGGTGAAATAGCGGCTCTCGATACGCAGGCCCTGGTCGATGGAGACCTGGGTGCCCTCATAAACGCAGGACAGAATGTAGCGCTGAGCCGGATAGTTACCGTAGGAATTCTTGCGCAGCATTGGCGAAGCCGCCCCGAAGACCTGGGCGCCCGCCGGGTGGTAGGGGCCACCGCCGGGGAATTTGAATTTCGGCGCATCCCAGGGCTGGGTCGCTCCGAGCGGGTCTTCCTTGACAAGCTCCTTGGCCTTGGCGACCAGCTCGGCCATGGGCACGGTGGCGTGGGCAATGCCCAGACCCTGTGCAGACGGGCCGTCATGTTGCTTGCCCTGTAGCAGGATCGGCGCGGCATTCATGACACCGACCAGGCGCGGCAGGCGCTGGGTGCCG
>JBELMP010000167.1:0-5026 GCA_042095695.1 Maricaulis sp.
CGGCGCCCCAGCTCAGCGAGTTTGCGGTCAGCCCCCGGCAGGTCTTCGAAATGGGCGACAAGGCGTTTGGGCAAGAGTTCACCGAGCGCCGTCGACAGGAGCTGGCGACCCTGGCTGTCCTTGAGCGCATGGAGCGTCGCGTTCCAGTCCAGGTCTGGACGCAGCTGGATATCAATCGTCGCTCCCTCCTGCCAATAGGAGGAGATTTGCAGAATGGCAGGTCCGCTCAAGCCGCGATGGGTAAACAGCATCGCCTCGTCAAAACTATGCGCTCCAGCGTGCGCGCGCACCGGTACCGCCAGGCCGGCAAGGCCTGCAAAAGCGTCCTTCTGCTCGCCGGAAAAAGTCAGGGGGACCAGACCGGCCCGCGTTTGCGTAAGCCGGAGGCCGAAATCCTCCGCAATCCGATAACCGATACCCGTCGCGCCCATTTTCGGGATGGACTTGCCGCCGGACGCGACCACAAGGGATTGCGCCTCAACCTGTTCACCGGACCCCAGGGTCAGATGGAAACGCTCGCCAACTTTCTCCCACCGGTCCAGTGTTTCACCGAGTTCCAGAGCGACGCCCGCTGCTTGCATGTCCGCGCGCAAGGCATCGATGATCTCGTTCGCCGAAGTGTCGCAAAAGAGCTGACCCAATGTCTTCTCGTGCCAGGCGATACCATGTCCATCAACCCAGTCGATGAAGTCATATTGGGTATAGCGTTTGAGGGCGGATTTGACGAAATGCGGATTGGCCGAGAGGTAAGCCTCAGGCCGGGCGTGCAGATTGGTGAAATTGCACCGACCACCGCCGGATATACGGATTTTCTCGCCCGGTTTTCTTGCATGTTCGATCAGTCGGACAGATCGACCGCGTCGCGCGGACTCAATCGCACAGAACATGCCGGCGGCACCGGCGCCCAGTATGACGATGTCGGTTTTTTGCACGGACCTAGCCGGTTATGCGGTCGAGCCAGTCTGCGAAGTCCTGCATGCGCGCCTCGCGCTCAAGCTCCATCAGTGTCTCGTGCCTATCCTCGGCATGAATCTGGAAGGTCAGGTCCTTGAAGCGCGCCCGCTTCAGTCTGCGATAAAGGTGGCGAACCGTTTTTCCGCCTTCCGTTGCAGGGTCCTGTCCACCGCCGATCAGGTTGAAGGGCAAGGTGCGTGCAATGGGTTTGAGGTTGCGATTATCCTCGGCAAAGCCGATCCCGTCGAGAAAATCGCGCCAGAGCGAAACCGAAGATGGCCAGCCACAGACCGGATTATCATCATAGATCCGGACCTGCTCCATGTCGCGTGACAGCCATAGCGAGGTCGAACTTTCCTTGCCCTCATATTCCGGGAAGCGCTTATTCCATCCCTTGAAGGACAGGTTGTCGATCGTGTGGCTTGGTGTGAACGGGCCACCGACAAGGGCTTCGAAGAAAAGGACAAGCCGCATGAGCGATTTCATGCCGCCCATGGCCATATTGCCATTCCAGATCGCTGCACCGGCAAGGCCCTCCGGAGCACGCATGACATGGTTCATCGCAATAACAGCGCCCATGGAATGGCCGAATACGATCATGGGCAAGTCACCCCAGAGCGCACGACCATGGTCCTGCACAGCCGCGACATCGCTCATCAGCTTGGTCCAGCCATCCTTGTCGGCGAAGCGTCGCGGTGCGCCATCACTGGCCTCGGTATAGCCATGGCCGCGGTGATCCTGGGCGATCACATGATATCCGCGCGCCGCCAGGAAGAGCGCAAATGGCTCATAACGGTCGGCACATTCAGCAAGACCATGATTGATCTGGACGATGGCGCGTGGCTCCGCCGTCGCCGTCGCTGTGTAAATTGCGAGATCCGCACCGCTGGGTGTCGCCAGCCGGGCGCGTTCAAATTGGGCCATGTTCAGCCGCTCCCCATTCTCTTGTGACTGAACCTAACGTGTTTTTTCCCGCCGCGTCATGGCTATAGTCTGAAGCAATACACACGGGGGAGGGATAAATGTTCAAAAAGCGCAAGGCTCTGCTGGCGATTGATCAGGGTACGACAAGCTCCCGCGCCATTGTCTTCTCGACCGATGGTGAGGTTCTGGCCACGGCCCAGACGGAGTTTCCGCAGCATTATCCCAAGCCCGGCTGGGTCGAGCATGATCCGGAAGTGATTTGGGCAACAGTCCTGTCCACCAGTCGTGAGGCGATCCGGACCGCTGAAAAAGCCGGTTACAAGGTTGAAGCAGCGGGGATTACCAATCAACGCGAAACAACCGTGGTCTGGGATCGCAAGACCGGCGCACCTTTATATAACGCGATTGTCTGGCAGGACCGACGGACCGCCAAACGCTGCGCAGCCCTGCGCGGTCAGGGCGCCGAAGCGCTCGTTCGCGAGAAGACCGGCCTCGTTCTTGATCCCTATTTCTCAGCGACAAAAATCGCCTGGATCCTCGACGAGGTTGAAGGCGCAAGGGCTCGGGCGGCGGCCGGCGAACTGGCGTTCGGGACGATTGACAGCTGGCTGATCTGGCGGCTGACCGGCGGTGAGCGCCATGTCACCGATGCGACGAATGCCAGCCGGACATCGCTGTTCGACATTCGCACCCAGCGCTGGGATGAGGCACTGCTGGACCTGTTCGGCGTGCCGGCGGCAATGCTTCCGGACGTCCTTGATTGCGCCGCTGATTTTGGACACATCCAGGCCAGCTATTTCGGTCGGGAGCTGCCGATTGCCGGCGTCGCAGGAGACCAGCAGGCCGCCACGATCGGCCAGGCCTGTTTCGAGCCGGGTGAAATGAAATCGACCTATGGCACCGGCGCCTTCCTTCTGCTCAATACCGGGGCAACGCTGGTTGAATCACAGAACCAGCTGCTGGGAACGATCGCCTATCGGATCGCCGGTAAGACCGCCTATGCGGTGGAAGGCTCCATTCTGTCCGCCGGGTCGACGGTGCAATGGCTGCGCGATGGGCTGGGCCTGATAACACAGGCTTCTGAGATCGAGGACCTGGCGGCGTCGGCACAAAGCGACAGCGGCGTCTATCTCGTACCGGCGTTCACCGGCCTGGGCGCTCCATACTGGGATCCGGATGCACGGGCCGCGATTCTCGGACTGACGCGCGGTGCCGGACGGGCCGAGATTGCCCAGGCAGCGCTGGACAGTGCGGTTCACCAGACCTGCGATCTCCTGGATGCCATGGCGGCTGACGGGGTGGAGGCCAAGCGTCTGAAAGTGGATGGCGGTATGGCCCGCAATGATACCTTCCTGGCGCGCATGGCAAATCTGGCGGGGATTGAAGTGGTTCGCCCTGCGAATACAGAAACCACGGCCTGGGGCGCTGCCTTCCTCGCCGGGCTTGGCACGGGGCTGTTCAGCAAGCTCGACGATGGCCGCAAGCTCTGGCGGGCGGATCGGGATTTTTCACCCAGCCTGGCCAGTGCCCAGCGGCAGCTCTCGCGAACGGGGTGGGCGGATGCCGTCAGCCGGGTGCGTTCCGCTGAGACCTAGCGATAGGGGTCGGTGCTGGCCAGATAATCCTGGACATACGACCGGACACCCTCTTCAAGCGCCGTTGAATTGACCGGGCAGCCCGCACCCGTCAGCTTGCTCATACGTGCTTCGGTGAAATACTGGTATTGGCCTTTCAGGCTGTCCGGCATGTCGAAGAATTCAAGCTCCGGCTCCCGCTCCATCGCCTGAAACACAGCAATGGCGAGGTCCTTGAAGGAGCGCGCCTTGCCGGAACCGACATTATATATCCCGCTTTGCGCGAGCGCGGTCGCACACCAGATTGCCGTGCGTGCACAATCCTCGACCCAGACGAAATCACGCAATTGCCCGCCATCCTCATAATCAGGATGATCGGACGCAAACAGCCGCATCTTGCCGGTTTCACTGACCTGTTCGAAGACCTGGATCGCTACGGACCGCATCGACCCCTTATGCATTTCATTGGGGCCATAGACATTGAAGAATTTCAGACCGGCCCAACACGGTGGCGACGGATTGCCGCGATCAACCTGTTTGCGCGCCCAGATATCGAACAGCCATTTCGACCAACCATAGGCATTCAATGGGCGTAGCTTAGACATCGAGGCGAGGTCGTCATCATCATTGAAACCCAGGGCGCCATCGCCATAAGTCGCTGCCGAGGATGCGTAGACATAAGGTACGTCCGCGCTGGCACACCAGTCCCACAAATCGCAGGACAAACGGAAATTGGACTTCACGATCAGGTCTGCATCGCGCTCGGTTGTCGCGGAAATAGCGCCCATATGGATCACGCCCTCGATCCGTCCGGCATAGCGCCGCAGGGCCGCGTCGAGATCCTCGGGCGGGATCACATCGTCCAGCCGGCGCTTGGCGATATTCTTCCACTTCATGTCATTGCCGAGCCAGTCGACGATCGCGACATCCTTTCCGGACGCCTCCAGCTGCGCAGCAATATTGGAACCGATAAAGCCGGCCCCTCCGGTCACGATATACATGCGGCCTCCTTGCGGGCAGCGAGAATGATCCGTGCGGCGGCGACGAGATCCGGCGCCGTCAAGGTCTGATCATCGGGCGCTTCGGATGCGATGAGAATACCTGTGCCGCCGGAATTCCGGGCCAGGCCGACATCGCTCATCTTGTCGCCGATCACCCAGCTGGAGGCCAGCGGCAGGCCGGTCACACGCGCACATTCCAGCGCCATGCCGGGCTTGGGTTTGCGGCAATCGCTCTCCTGATCCGGCGCATGCGGGCAGATGGCGGCATGGGTGATGGTAATGGTTTCGTCTGCAAGCATGTCGATGACGCGATCATTGACAGCGTCAGCCGTGGCCCGGTCGAAATAGCCACGACCAATGCCGGACTGATTGGTGACGATGCACAGCACGGCGCCGGCATGCGCAAGCGCGCGCAGGCCTTCGATCGCGCCCGGCAGAAACTCCACCCCGTCCGGGTCCGCAAGATAATGCTTGTCGACATTGATTGTGCCGTCGCGATCGAGCAGCACAAGGAAGGGCTCAGTCATGCTCTTGCCCGTTCGCACGCGCGATCGCCGCAGTGGTGGACTGGCC
>JBELMP010000168.1:0-5001 GCA_042095695.1 Maricaulis sp.
GCGCATGGCGACCAGCCGTGCGGTGATTATTCCATCGCTATGGGACGAGCCTTTCCCGCGGACCGGTGTGGAAGCCTTCTCCGTTGGTGCGCCGGTGATCGGAGCGGCAAGTGGTGGAATTCCGGAGCTTTTCGGGCTTGAGACAGATCGTGACACTTCGGCGGGCGCACTCTTCCCACCCGGTGATGCCGGAGCCTTGCGGGCCGTGATGTCACGTTTTCTCACCGATGATGCACTGGTGGAGGCTGCGCGCAGAAGTGCGCGGCGGCGGTTTGAGGCGGTTTTTTCTCCTGCGGCGATCCTGGCCCGAACCGAGGAGATTTATGGTTTCGCCCGGGCGCGTCTGGCAGCCTGCGACACGGCGACCGCTTGACCTGCGGGACAGATCGTAACAAGTCCGGCCTATGATTGCTGAACTCGGTCAATTTCTCCTCATCCTCGCGTTTTGCGTTGCAATCCTTCAGGCCGGACTGACCTTCGCGGGTCTGCGGACGCGGGATCACGCGGTTTTCGATTTCGCGCGCGCCGGCGCGATAGCGCAATTCGTGCTGGTGGCGGCCGCTTTCGCCTGCCTGACATGGCTGTTCGCGGTCTCGGACTTTTCCGTTTCCGTGGTGGCTGCCAATTCGCACAGCGAGAAGCCCTTTATCTACAAGCTGACGGGCGTCTGGGGGAATCACGAAGGGTCGATGCTGCTCTGGTGCCTGATGCTGACCGCCTATACGGGGGTTCTGGGCTGGACAGCGCGCGGTATCGCACCGCGATTGATCACGCTTACCTTTGCCGTCCAGAGCGCGATCACCGCGGCCTTTACCGCGTTTCTTCTGTTCACATCCAATCCCTTTGCCCGGCTGTGGCCGGCTCCGCTGGACGGGCAGGATCTGAACCCGCTGCTCCAGGATCCAGGGCTCGCCTCGCACCCGCCCATGCTCTATGCGGGCTATGTCGGATTTTCGATCACATTTGCATTTGCGGTTGCGGCCCTGATCGAGGGGCGGGTCGATGCGCGCTGGGCCCGCATTGTCAGGCCCTGGGCGCTGACTGCCTGGACTTTCCTGACCGTCGGGATCGCGCTTGGGGCCAGCTGGGCCTATTACGAGCTGGGCTGGGGTGGCTGGTGGGCCTGGGATCCGGTGGAAAATGCCTCGCTCATGCCATGGCTGGCCGGCACGGCGTTCATTCACTCCCTGCGGGTGATGGAGAAGCGCGATACACTCAAGGCCTGGACGATTTTGCTCGCCCTAATGGCCTTCTCCCTGAGCCTTGTCGGAACATTCCTGGTCCGCTCGGGGATTATCACTTCCGTGCATGCCTTCGCCGTCGATCCGACGCGCGGCATGTTCATCCTCTATATTCTGCTGGCGCTAATTGGTGGTGCGCTTTTCCTTTACGCTTTGCGGGCCAATACGCTGCGGCCCACCGGCGTATTCCAGGTCATCAGTCGCGAGAGCTCGCTGCTTGCGAATAATATCGTTCTGGCGGTCGCAACGGCGGTGGTCCTGGTGGGAACCTTCATGCCGGTCATCGTCTCGACCATGAGTGATGAAACCCTCACCGTCGGGGCGCCCTTCTATAATCTCGTCTTCAATGTGATGGTCGGTGCACTGCTCATCCTGGTCCCGGTGTCGAGCATGCTGGCCTGGAAGCGGGGCAAGGTCGGACCGATCATTGCCAAGCTGGCGCCGGTGCTGGTCGCGGCTCTGGCGGCAGGGCTGATCGCACTGTTTGTGGCGGATCATCACAGGGTTTCCGGTGCGCTGGGAACCGCGCTGGCGGTCTGGATCGCGCTGGGCATACTGATCGATCTGAAATCGCGCATAAAACTTTTCGAGATTGACTGGTCAGCCAGCCTTGCGCGGGCGCGAAACCTGCCTCTCGGCATCTGGGGAATGACGGTCGCCCATCTTGGCGTGGCCGTCCTGGTCATGGCGATTACCGGCGTTGGCGCCTGGAAAACCGAGACGCGGGCCTTCATGCAACCGGGAACGACACTGGAAATGGGCCGTTACGAAATCAGCCTGGCGGCTGTCACGCGCTCGGACCGAGACAATTTTATCGCCGAGGAGGGTGTCTTCACTGTCTCTCGCGCGGGTTCCGGGATTGGCGAGATCCGGGCTGAGCGTCGCTTCTACCCGGTGCGTGGCATGAGCACGACCGAGAGCGGCATTCACGGCACCGCCCTGCGCGATCTCTACATCACCATTGGCGAACCCGTCGCGACCCGGGGCTGGCCAGTCCATGTGTATATTTACCCGTTGGCGCTGTGGCTGTGGATCGGTAGTGGCATACTCGTGATCGGCGGCCTGTTATCGATCGCGGATCGCGGACGACGCAGCCTGTTGGCGCGCGCGCCCGCGCGACGTGCCGGTGGGCCAATGCCGGGGCAGCCGGCCGAATGAGCCGTTACCTTGCCTTCCTGCCGCTGGCTGTCTTTGCAGCACTCGCGGTCTATTTCGCCCTCGGCCTGCGCGAGGATCCCAGCGAGATTCCCTCACAGCTCATTGACGAGCCTCTGCCCGAATTCGACCTGCCGCCGATTGAAGGCTTCGAACTCGGTCTCGCCTCCACGGATTTCGTGGGGGAGGTGGTCTTGCTGAATTATTTCGGTTCCTGGTGCCCACCCTGTCTGATCGAGCACCCGATGTTGATGCAGATCGCCCGCTCCGGCCTGGTTCCGGTCTATGGCATTGACTGGAAGGATGAACCGGGCGACGGCGCCCGCTGGCTGGCCCGCTATGGCAATCCTTATCAAAGGATCGGCGATGATGCTTCGGGGCGTCTCGCAATCGAGTTTGGTCTGACCGGTGCCCCGGAGACCTTCATTATCGACCGGGAGGGGCGGGTGCGCTATCGCCATGTCGGCATCATTACCGAAGAGATCTGGGAGGAGGAGCTCCGCCCAAGAGTGGAGGCCCTGCAGCGCTCATGATCCGTACTCTTCTGTGTGCATTCGCGCTTTTCTTCACCGCACCGGCCTGGTCGCTCGCGCCGGGCCCTGACGAGATCATGGATGATCCGGTCCTCGAAAGCCGGGCCATGGGGCTGTACGCGCAATTGCGCTGCGTTGTGTGCCAGAGCCAGGCTATCGGCTATTCCGATGCGCCGCTGGCCAGCGATATGCGGGCCGTCGTACGCGAGCGTCTGCGCGCGGGCGAGAGCGATGCGGAGGTGCTTGATTACATGCAGGCCCGCTATGGAGATTACGTATTGATGATGCCGCCCGTACAGGCCAATACGCTGTTTCTCTGGGGCTTGCCGTTCCTGCTGCTGCTCATCGGCGGTGGCGCGGCGATTGTATTCGTGCGCGGTCAGGCCCGGTCGGAGACAGTCGATCTCGATGCCGATGAGGAGGCCGAGATTGCGGCCCTCATGCGCGAGGAGGGGCGGGAATGATCTGGCTTCTTATCGCGCTCAGCGCGAGCGCGACCATGGCGATCATCCTGATCCCGTCGCTTCGCGGCGGTCCGCGCAAGCGCGTTGATGGTCTGGGGGCGTTTGCCAGCCAGCTTGAGGAACTCGCGCGGGACCGCGGTCTGGGCCTGATTTCGGAAAACGAAGCGAAGACCGCCGAACAGGAGATCAAACGCCGCTGGCTCAATGCTTCAGAGCGCGATGACGAGATCGTCGAGAGCGCTCCCAGCCGCAATTTTCGGGCTTCCCTGATCGGTTTGACGGCGGCTTGCGCGATGTTGGCCGTCGTCATCTATATGCAGATCGGAAGTGCACACCTGATCGGGGCAGCGCCGGTGGAAACCGCACAAGCCCCCGAGGCGGTACAAGAGGTTCTCGATGAGATCGATGCACTCGCGGCCAGCCTGATCGAGACGCCGGACAATCCAGAGGGCTGGTATGTTCTGGGCCAGGCCTATATGGCGATGGGACGATATGGCGAGGCAGCCATTGCATTTAACAATGTGATTGATCGCGTGCCGGAGAATGCCGGTTTGTTCTCCACGCTAGGCAGAGCCTATGTCTTTGCTGAGAATGGGATAATCACTCCGGCAGCCCAAGAGGCCTTTGTGCGCGCCTACGAGCTCGACCCGGAAGATGTGATGGCCCGTTTTTTCCTGGCAGAGGCCGTTCTACAAGCCGGGGATGCCGATATCGCAATCGCCGAATGGCGCGCGCTGGCTGACAGTCTTGAGGCGGGGAGCGAGGCGCGGCTCATGGTCGAGACGCGGCTGGATATGCTGGACGAGAACTAGCGGCAGAGGCGATTTGGTCAGACCGCAAGGTCTTCCGGCATCATTTCTTCATGGGGCGTCAAATCATCGTGACGCAGCCAGCTGATGAATACGTCGACCTGGCGCTGTGCTTCCTGGAGATACTGGTCGGGAACCAATTCATCATCGGTCGCCGCCGGTACAGACACGACATAAACGCTTGCCGCAATAACCGCCGCGGTAAATGCCAGAATACTGCCCCTCATGATCGACTCCCCAGTCGTTTGAATCAAAACGCCGTCTTCGTTACGAAAACGTAATACGCAGCGGGGGTCTATCGCGAGAAACGATAAATCTGCGCATTTTCGAATATTTTTCCGTATTTCCCTGAGCATTTGCAGAGGATTGGATAATTAAGCTGAGGCGGGGGCTTGAAGCCGTTTTTTATACCTGTTCAAGTCGCTCGTGAGTCCGGTGAACGATGCCACAAGAATAATAAGCGTCATCATCGGTAAGGTTGATCGATAGCCCCGCTCACTGGGGAGACGAGCTGAAAGACGAGTTATGACGACCAAGTCCCGACTGCCCTCGCGGTCAGAAGCCATTCTGAAAAGCTGGAAAACCTGGAATTGGGCGAGTGCCTTTTCCGTATTCATCTATCCCGTTCTGGGCGTGCTGATGCTGATCACGATGATCATTCTCGGCCTGGCGCTGGACGGTTTGAATCTGCATTGGTGGTATGCGCCGCTGGCGATCTTGACGACAGCGATCACCATCTTCCTTTGTAATATGGGCATTGGGCCGCTGCACCGGATCTGGCAACACCGCGCCGGCGAAA
>JBELMP010000169.1:0-4904 GCA_042095695.1 Maricaulis sp.
AAGCATCTCGACCTGGACGGCGGTGATGCTTTCTGCATACGCCGCTGCGGCCACGAGCGTGTCGATCTGGGTTTGATTGAGATACTGGGCGGGCGCATTGGCCAGTCGTGCCGAAGCCTGTGCGCCGGCCGTATTGGCAATCGTACTGATCGTGTCCGGATCGGCATCGGCCAGAGCCTGGAGCATCCGCTCCTCGGCAGTGTCGAGGCGCGCCTGCACATCGGCATCATCGATCTCGCTGAGGGTTGTTCCCAGCGTGGTGCGCGCGGCGCCGCGCAATTCTCCGCCCTCGGCGCGCCGCGCCTGGGCTTCAGAAATGCGCGTCTGCAGGGTCTCGCTATCCATGGATTGCAGGTTTTCCTGGATCGCCGCGCGGCGCTCGTCCTGGTCCTGCGCAAGGGCGCTGGCACCCGTGGTCAAGGCCAGGCAAGCGGTCGCCAGTGCGATATGGCGGATGGATAATCGGGGCATCAAACTTCTCCATAAACTTTGTGTTGCCGTCTTGGCGTGTGGTGTTTTTGGAGGGGCTGCATTGCCGGCTTATGCCGTGAAGCGGTTTTTTTGTGCCGCTGTGTGACCGAGGGCTGGCCTTGTAACAATCCGTCAAAAAACCGGGCTTTGACCCGGGCGCGGGCAGGGCTAGGCTCTGGCGTCATGCAGATGCCGAAAATCCTGATCATTGATGATGACAATGAAATCCGACAGCTCGTCGGTGACTTGCTGACGCGCAATCATATGGAGCCGGTGCTGGCACGAGATGTGCCAGATGCTGAGCAATATATGGAGAAAACGCGGTTTGACCTGATCGTGCTCGATATCATGATGCCCGGTGAGGACGGGTCCAGCTTCTGTCGACGATTGCGCCAGGACTCGCAAATTCCCATCATCATGCTGACAGCGCTGGGGGAGGATGTGGATCGAATCATCGGGCTCGAAATGGGCGCTGATGACTATCTGCCCAAGCCTTTCAACCCGCGCGAGCTTGTGGCCCGGATCAAGAATGTCTTGCGCCGCGCGCCGCCGGTCCGGCCGGGCGAGACACAGGCCGGCGATCTCGTCCTGGCCTTTGACCGATACCGGCTCAATCCGGAAACGCGCACCCTCACGGACGACAAGGGCGAGGAAATCGCGCTGACATCCGGGGAGTTTTCGCTGCTTTTGGTTCTGCTTGAACGGGCGCCGCGCGTGCTCAACCGGGACCAGTTGCTCGACCTGTCGCGCGGCGCTGCCGCAAACCCGTTTGACCGGAGTATTGATGCCCAGATCAGTCGACTGCGGCGCAAGCTCGAGCTTGACCCGCGCCAGCCCGCGCTGATCAAGACGGTGCGCAATCTCGGCTACGCCTTCGCGGCAAAGGTAGAACGGGTCCGTGGCTAGATGAAGCGCGTCCTGCCCAACCTCATCCCCTTTCACCGCACGCTTGTCTTCCAGGCTGTGGCCGGCGTCGTCATTGCCCAGGCCATCGGCATACTTGTGGTCACACTGCTGACCCAGACTGCATTGATCTATCGCATTGTCCCCGGCGCGGTTACCCATCAGACGACGGCGATCAATGAACTGGTCTTCCTGTTGGAGAGTACGCCCTCTGATGCGGCACCGATCATCCTGTCGAGTTTCGGCGGAATGTCCCGGGCCGCGGTCATACGCGAGGATCATCTGGCGCGCGCGCCCGTTCCTGTCGTGTTCACGCGCGCCTTCGAGGTCTCTGCGGAGACGACGGGCTATTCGCTGCTGGATCGCGATATGCAATTTCGGATCTTGCGGTTCTGGCAGGTCGTGGAGGGGCGGCGCGCCGGTGAGGTCGGGTCGCTGCTCGGTGTGACCGGGGTTGAGCTGTCGATCCGGCTGCAATCGGGCGAAGTGGTGGCGGTCTGGATGACACCGGCGGCGTTTTTCGCGCAACCGAACTTGCTGTTTGTGACCCTGGCCTGGTTTTTGGTGGCGGTGTCGGCCACGCTCATAATTCACATCATTTTCAGGCCGGTCCGGCGATTGGAGCGCGCTGCTGAGCGCCTGGGGCGCACAAGTCGACCCGAACCGGTCGCGGAAGAGGGGCCGGAGGATATTCGGCGTGTCGCCCGCGCTCTTAATGCCATGCAGGACAGGGTGCAGGGCCTGCTTTCCGAGCGCTCGGAGATGCTGGCCGCTCTGGCCCATGATATCCGCACCGGACTGACCCGCCTGCGTCTGCGGCTGGACGCGGTCGCCGAGGACAGCGCGGCCCTGGACGATATAGCGCATATCGAGATGCTGGTGACGGATATGATGACCTATGCAAGGGCCGAGCGCCCCAGTCATCAGGCCGAGCTTATCGAGTTGCGGAGTTTTCTGATCGAGCTGGTCGATGGCCTGCCCTTTGAAGTCGGCTGCGAGCTCGCAGACACAGCCTATTGGATTGCTGCCGATTCCGCCGCGCTGCGGCGGGCTTTCTCCAACCTGATCGAAAATGCGCGCCTCTATGGCGGGGCGGTGCATGTTGCCAGTCGCCCGGTCGATGAGGGCTTGCTGGTCTGTATCGAGGACGAGGGACCAGGTATTCCTGAAGACAAGCTCGATACGGTCTTTGATGCCTTTTACCGGCTGGAGGGATCGCGCAATCGCGAAACCGGGGGCACCGGGCTGGGCCTGACCATTTCAAGGGCCTTGCTGAGTGCGCAGGGGGCGATGCTGACGCTGAAAAATCGCGAGGGCGGCGGACTGTCTGCCCAGATCATCTTCTATGCCGGGGATGAGGTGGCCTAGGGTTCACTGAACACCCTGTCGAGAAAATGCGCCGTCGCCTGCCAGGCGGCGATGACGGCGATGGAATTGCCCGCGATTGAACCACCATTACGCGTCCGCTCCTCGCGCGGTGGCAGATAGGCTATGCCATAGGATTGCTCGCCGCCGCCGAAATTATGGCCTGCATCCGCATAGTTCAGATGGATTGCTTCATGGGCGAATGACGCGCGTTCGAGCCGCTCTACCACGCTGGCGGCCATGGCGCTGTCCGGCCAGACACTGTCGGCTTCGCCGGTCAGCGCTGTCCCGGGTCTCCGTCCGTCGCGAGGCTGCGCGATCATGACGCAAGCGCCCGGCGTGTAATCTGCGCCGGATCAGTCCATGATTGCGCCGGCTCGTCAGGACGGTGAGATAGCGGGCAGGCGCGAAGGGGCAGATATGGATATTCAATGGGTCGCCACCGCTTTCGGCGATGTGGTCTGGATCGCCATCGCCTTTGTCCTTGGCCTGCTGTCGCGCGCCATCGGGCTTCCGCCCCTGGTCGGTTTTCTGGCGACCGGTTTCATCCTCAACGCCTATGGCATTGCCAGCGGTGAGACCCTGGCCAGCCTGTCCGATCTGGGCATAACGCTTCTCCTGTTCACGGTCGGGCTGAAGCTCAACCTGCGCACCCTGGCCCAGCCCCAGGTCTGGGCGGTTACCAGCCTGCACACATCGCTGATCGTCGTCGGCTTCGGTTTTGCCTTTTACGGGCTCGCGCTTGCGGGCCTGCCGCTTCTGTCCGGCCTGGGCCTTCCCCAGGCCCTGCTGATCGCCTTCGCACTGAGCTTTTCCAGCACGGTCTTCGTCGTCAAGGCGCTGGAAGAGCGTGGTGAAATGACCTCGCTTCATGGCCGTATCGCGATTGGCATTCTGGTCATGCAGGACATTATCGCCGTGGTGTTTCTGGCCGCCTCGACCGGTGATCTGCCCTCGGTCTGGGCGTTTCTCCTGCTCGCCCTCATCCCGCTGCGCCCGCTTCTCCACCGGCTGCTCGAACGCGTCGGGCATGGTGAGCTTCTGGTGCTCTATGGCTTCCTCCTGGCCATGGGCGGGGCGCAAATCTTTGAACTGTTCGAGCTGAAGGGCGATCTCGGCGCGCTGATCCTGGGCCTGCTGATCGCCAATCATCCCAAGTCCGACGAGCTGGCCAAGACCATGCTCAGCTTCAAGGATCTCTTCCTGCTGGGCTTCTTCCTCTCGGTCGGGCTTGCCGGCCAGCCGAGCCTGGAGACGCTCGCACTCGCGCTGGCGCTGGCGCCGCTGATCTTTGTGAAATCCGCCCTGTTCTTTGCCCTGCTGACCCGGTTCAAGCTGCGCGCGCGGACCGGCCTGCTCGCCTCGATCAACCTCACCACCTATAGCGAGTTCGGTCTGATCGTCGCGGCGATCGGCGTTGCCAATGACTGGATCGAGCCGCAATGGCTGATCATTCTGGCCATCGCTTCAGCCGTCTCCTTCGCGATTGCGGCGGCGCTCAATACCATCTCCCAGCATGTCTACACGCGCCATCGAGCCCTGTGGAAACGCCTGCAGCGCGATGATCTCGTGGTCGATGACCAATCTCTGGATATCGCCGGTGCGCGCATCGCCATTATCGGCATGGGCGGGCTCGGTTCCGGCGCCTATGACAAGCTGCGCGAGCTGCATGGCGAGCGCGTGGTCGGAGTGGATATCGACCCGGTGACAGCGGCCAACCAGTGTGCGCTGGACCGACGTGTCCTGCATGGCGACCCCAGTGATGCGGATTTCTGGGACCGGATGCAGGCCACGCATACGCTCGATCTCGTCCTGCTTGCCCTGCCCAAGGTGACGACCAATCTCGCCGTGATCGAGCAATTGCGCGCCGCCGGATTTGATGGCCGGATCGCCGCAATTGCGAAATTCGCCGATGAGGAGGCAGCGCTCAAATCTGCCGGAGCGGCGACGGTGTTCAATATTTATACCGAGGCCGGTGCCGGTTTTGCCAGCCATGTCATCGCCCAGGGCGAGGGGGGATCCTAGAGGGCGGCTGGAGCCGCGTGTGCCAAGCCTTGACAAACGTTTAGGTAGTTGGAAGGGTGAGCCCCATCGAGGCGGTTTCTTCGGCCGGTCGGCTTCCTGGAGGGTGGGCCGGATTATTTCAACCGCTATGCGTATGTCGG
>JBELMP010000170.1:0-4850 GCA_042095695.1 Maricaulis sp.
CATACCCCCGCTCAAGCAGTTCGAGAATGAGATGTGAGGCGATAAAACCGGTCGCACCGGTAACCAGAACCTTGGACATTGCGCACTCCTGAAAATCGATCCGTCATCCGACCTGGCGGGATGACATCCCTAAAAGCATAAACCCGAAACGCAGCCTGCGTTTAATCAACGCCGACAACACGACTGCGACGCTCCATCCAGGCAATGTCGCGCCATTGTCCCGCCATCGGCCCATAACTCATCTTGCCGAGCGCCTTGCGATAGCCAAGCAGGTCGAAGCCGTGCGCGGCATGGAGGCGGATAGAGGCGTCATTCTCCCGCATGATACCGGCGATGATCGTCCAGATTCCCTCAGCTTCCGATGCAGCGATCATTGCCCGCATAAGTGCTGAACCGACCCCCTGCCCCTGGGCTTCGTTCGCGACATAGATCGTGATCTCCGCCACACCGCCATAAACGCAGCGCGAGGATGTCGGGCTTAGAACCACCCAGCCCAGAATCCGATCGCTCTTTTCTGTGGCCACCAGTCGCGGTCGGGCAAGCTTGCCGCCATCAAAATGGGCCCAGCCAGGCGCCTCGCTCTCGAATGTGGCATGACCGGTCGCGATCCCCTCCTGATAAATGCGCAGGACGGCATCAGCATCGGCACTTGTCATGGTACGGATCATCATCTCGGCTGGCCTTTCTGGCGACATTCCCGGGACGCTGGACTGTGGCGGCTCTTGCTCTTCCTTGCAACGCCCCCTATACCGCCGCAGACGTTTTTCGGGCTGCAGGCTCAAGACTTATGGGAGGCAGGATGACCCGCGCGGCATTCTCCTATGATTTCCCGCACCGCCATCTGATCTCGGTGGCCGATCTCAATCCCGTCGATATTGCACTGATCTTTGAACGTGCCGAGCACTGGCGCGCTGTCAATAAGACCACGCGCAAAACATCGGATGCGCTGACCGGCATGACCGTCCTCAACCTGTTCTTCGAGAATTCCACCCGAACCCAGGGCAGTTTCGAAATGGCTGCCAAACGCCTCGGCGCCGACGTGGTCAATTTCGCCATAGCTCACTCCTCTGCCAAGAAAGGCGAAAGCCTGTCGGATACGGCGCGCAACCTGGCCGCCATGCAGCCCGATATCCTCGTGGTCCGGCACAGCGCTACCGGTGCCCCGCAATATCTGGCGGATAGAACCGAGCTTGCCGTGGTTAATGCAGGCGACGGCATGCATCAGCACCCGACGCAGGGGCTGCTTGATGTTTTCACCCTGACCCGCCATTGGGGCTCGGTCGGTGGACGGCGGGTGCTGATTGTCGGCGACATACTCCATAGTCGCGTTGCGCGTTCGAATATCGGCCTTCTGTCCATGCTGGGCGCGGATATTCGCGTCTGCGCCCCGCCCACCCTATTGCCGAGCGATATTCATGAATGGGGCGTCGAGGTCTTCCTCAATCTCGACGAGGCGATGCGCGAGTGCGATGCCGTCATGGCGCTGCGCCAGCAGAAGGAACGCATGTCCGGCGGTTTCGTGCCCTCCGGCCGTGAATTCTTCCATCTCTTCGGTCTCAGCCATGAGCGGATCGCACGCGCCAAGCCGGACGTTCTGGTCATGCATCCAGGCCCGATGAATCGCGGCGTGGAGATCCATTCCAAACTGGCGGACGATCCGGCGCATTCCGTGATCATGGAACAAGTTGAGAATGGCGTCGCCATTCGCATGGCGATTCTCGAACTCATTGGCGGCAATCTGCGCAAGGAGGACGCGGCATGAGGGCGAGTTTTGCGATCACCAATGCCCGCCTTGTCGATCCGGCGAGCGGCTTTGACGGCCCGGGCGGCGTGCTGGTTGAAAACGGCGTGATTGCCCAGAGCGGCGACGGGCTCGACCTGTCCGGGGCGGAAAACGTGATCGATGCGCGCGGCCAGATCCTGGCGCCTGCCCTGATTGATCTGCGGGCCGCCAAGGAGCCGGCCCTGACCCCTGACGGTGAAACTAAATCCACACTCGCAGCCAGCGCTGCGGCCGGCGGTTTCGGAACTTTGATCCTCGCGCCCAACGCGCTGTCCCCGCTGGACAAGGCGGACGGTTTTGCCGGTATGACACGCGGCCTGTCGGGCGAGGCTGTCCGGATTTTGTCCGCTGCTGGAGCAACACGCGATCTTGCCGGTCAGGACATGAGCGAGATCGGACTGATGGCACGCGGCGGGGCTGTCTATGTCGGCCAGGGCGACCAGACCATTACCGACAGCCAGACCCTGCGCCGAATTATGAGCTATGCCAGCCAGTTCGATCTCTGGCTTGCCTTGCGGCCAGCAGACCCGAGCCTGAGCTCGGGCGCCGTTGCCACGGAAAGCGACTGGTCAGCGCGCATGGGCCTGCCCGCAGAACCGGCCATGTCAGAACGGATCGCGATTGAACGCGATGCCTCCATTGCGGCGCTGACCGGCGGAAAGCTGCTGGTTGACCGGGTCTCCACGGCAGAGGGTCTCGCCGCAATTCGGGCGGCCCGCAAACGCGGGATCGAGATCGCCGCGAGCTGCGCCATCGCGCATCTCACCCTGAATGAAGTTGATGCAGGTGGCCTGGACAGCGCGTTTCGAATGGATCCGCCGCTCCGCAGCGAGGCAGACCGGCGGGCGCTGGTCGATGCGGTCGCTGCCGGCGAGATTGAGGCGATTGTATCCGATCACCGTCCAACACCCTTTGACGACAAGGGCGAGCCCTTCGCCATGGCAATGCCGGGCACACTTGCGCTGGAAACCCTGGTCGGCGCACTGCTCGCTCTCGTTCATGATGGCGATCTCGAACTCATCGACGCCCTGCGCCCCCTTACCAGCGGCCCTGCCGAACTTCTGGGCCTGCCGTTCGGCCGCCTGCAAGTTGGACGCCCGGCCGATCTCGTCCTGATTGATGGGGACCTGCCCTGGGTCTGCGATCCGGAAGCATTCAACTCTCCGCGTGGCAATTCTGCCTGGGCGAAACGACGCTTCTCCGGCCGGGTCACACAAACTTTCGTCGACGGGCAGTCGGTATACAACTATAACGGGTGACACCATGGAATTTGCGATCCTTATCCTGGCCGCCCTGGGCGGATATCTTTTCGGTTCGGTACCTTTCGGTCTCGTTCTTACGCGCCTGGCGGGCCTTGGCGATATCCGCGAGATCGGATCCGGAAACATCGGTGCGACCAATGTCCTGCGCACCGGACGCAAGGATCTGGCCGCCGCAACACTTGTGCTCGACGCCGGCAAGGCCGGTATTGCAGCGGCTGTATTTGCTGCGCTGTTCGGGACCACAGCCGGTCTGGTCGCCGGCGCCTTTGCCTTTGCCGGGCATTGCTTCCCGGTCTGGCTCGGCTTCAAGGGCGGCAAGGGGGTCGCCACCTTTGTCGGCACCATGCTGGTTGTCTACTGGCCGGTCGGCCTCGCCGTCATTGGCACCTGGCTGGGCATGGCGGCAATCTTCCGTATCTCTTCACTGAGCGCGCTGATGGCCGCGCTGGTCGCCCCCTTGGCCGCCTACCTGTTCGGACGGCCGGACGTCGCGATCATGGCGGGCGTGCTGACCGCGCTGATCTACTGGCTTCACCGCGCCAATATCGAACGCATCCTCAAGGGCGAGGAGCCGCGTATCGGCGACAAGAAAACGTCAGACAGCGACGCTGATGGCGATACTGCAGACGGGGCAGAAACGGAGGAGGCTTGACCCCAAATCCAGCGTCCCGCCTGGCCACGCTGCGCCTTGCACGCACGCCCGGCCTCGGTGCTCGCGGTTTCGCCCGCCTGATCCGGCGCTTTTCCGATCCGGAGACGGCGCTAGAGGCCTTCCCTGAACTGCTACGCAGAAAATCCTTCGCCACGCCTGCCATCCCCACTGAGGACGAGGCCGCGCGAGAGCTGGAGCGTATTGATCGGGCAGGTGCCAGCCTGCTGGCCTGGCCCGATGCAGACTATCCCGACCTGCTCCGCGAGATCGCTGACCCACCGCCCTGCCTGATTTTCCGGGGCAGGAAAGCGCTTCTGAAACGGCCCGCTTGCGCCATAGTGGGGTCACGCAACGCCTCGGCGGGGGGATTACGCCTGGCCCGGACACTCTCCACGGAGCTTGGTCAGCAGGGCTTCGCAATTATCTCCGGCCTGGCGCGCGGCATTGATGGTGCCGCCCATCGCGCAGCCCTGCAAACCGGAACGATCGCCGTGCTGGCGGGCGGGATCAATCATATCTACCCGCCGGAACATGCTGATCTGCATCATGCCATCGCCGACAATGGCCTATTGGTGTCCGAGCGCGCCCTGGGCGCCAGTCCGACCGCCCGCTGCTTTCCCAGGCGCAATCGCATTGTATCAGGGCTGAGCCTGGGCAGCGTCATCATCGAGGCGGCATTGAGATCCGGCTCTCTGATAACCGCGCGCTGTGCGCTGGAACAAAACCGCGAAGTCATGGCCCTGCCCGGCTCCCCCCTCGACCCCCGGTCACGGGGCAGCAATCAACTTCTGCGTGACGGCGCGCACCTTGTTGAAACCGCCGAGGATATCCTGTCGGTACTGGGGCCACCCGCGCGGGGGTGCGCACCGAGCTCCACGCCAGATCAAGCCATGCCACCGGCCCTGCCACCCGAGCCCGCGATAGCGGCGAGCGAACCGCTTGTGCTTGACCTCATTTCACCGACGCCGGTGAGCATTGACGAAATCGCCCGACATTGCGGCTTCGGCATGGCGCGTCTGCAGGCTGAACTTCTTGAGCTCGAGCTCACGGGCCAGGTCCACATTTCCCAAGATGGCCAGGTCTACCGGCCCTGATCGCCGCGCTCATCCTCCATCTCAAGCACCAGCGCTGCGAGCTCAATCAAGCAAGCAGA
>JBELMP010000171.1:0-4874 GCA_042095695.1 Maricaulis sp.
TCGTGTCCACCGCGCCTGCCGCGAAATGGGCATCCGCACGGTGGCTATCCATTCCGAAGCCGATGCCGATGCGATGCACGTCCGCCTCGCTGATGAAAGCGTGTGTGTTGGGCCCCCGCCGGCTGGCAAGAGCTATCTCAACGTACCTGCCATCATCACGGCTGCCGAAGTTACCGGCGCCCAGGCGATCCATCCGGGATACGGCTTCCTGTCCGAAAATGCGCGTTTCGCCGAGATCGTGGAGGCGCACGGCTTCACCTTCATCGGCCCAACCGCTGATCACATCCGGATTATGGGTGACAAGATCACCGCCAAACAGACCGTAATGGACGCAGGCATCCCGGTTGTTCCCGGTTCCGAAGGCGGCGTTGGCTCCTATGAAGAGGCCATTCCGATTGCCGAGGAAATCGGATATCCGGTCCTTATCAAGGCCGCATCCGGTGGCGGCGGTCGCGGTATGAAAGTCGCGGAAACCGCTGCTGACCTCAAAGAGGCCATGGAGACGGCATCGACCGAAGCGGCGGCAGCCTTTGGCGACGGTACCGTCTATATCGAGAAATATCTCGGTCGCCCGCGTCACATCGAGATCCAGATTCTCGCGGATACGCATGGCAATGTCATACACCTGGGCGAGCGCGATTGTTCACTCCAGCGCCGTCACCAGAAAATCCTCGAGGAAGCCCCTTCACCCGCCCTCAACGCGGAAGACCGCGCCAAGATCGGCGAAACCGTTTCCAAGGCGATCGGCGCCATTGGCTATCGCGGCGTCGGCACGATTGAGTTCCTTTGGGAGAACGGCGAGTTCTACTTCATCGAGATGAATACCCGCCTGCAGGTGGAGCATCCGGTCACTGAAATGATCACCGGCATCGACCTGGTTCGCGAGCAGATCCGGGTTGCCGATGGAGCACCGCTCGAAACCACGCAGGAAGACATCAAGTTCCGCGGATGGGCGATCGAATGCCGGATCAATGCGGAGAACGCGAAAACCTTTGCGCCGTCTCCGGGCAAGGTCACGGAGTTCCATGCGCCGGGTGGTCTGGGTGTTCGCCTGGATAGCGCCCTGTATGCCGGCTACTCCATTCCGCCCTATTATGACAGCCTGATCGGCAAGCTGATCGTCCACGGGCGCACGCGCGAAGAAGCCCTGTTGCGTCTTCGTCGTTCGCTTGAGGAGATGGTTGTCGGTGGCGTTGAAACCACAACCCCGCTCTTCCTGGACTTGCTGGAAGAGGCTGAATTTGTGAATGGCGACTACCATATTCGCTGGCTGGAAGACTGGCTGGCGGGCCGGTAGCAGACACCGGAAAGGATGAGATGCGGGTCTTCGGCACAGCCGAATTGCTCGACTGTTATGCGCGCGGTGTCTTCCCGATGGCGGACTCGCGTGATGACCCGCGCATCTATCTGCTTGATCCCGATGAACGCGGCGTACTGCCCCTGGACGGGCTGCACGTTTCCAAACGCCTCAAACGCAAGATCCGGCAGGAACCCTATCGCATCACCTTTGACACCGCCTTCCAGCGTGTCGTCGACGCCTGTGCGGCACCGGCGCCCGGGCGTGAGGAAACCTGGATCAATGACGGGATTTTCGGCCTCTATTCAGAGCTGAGACGGGATGGCTATGCCCACTCCATCGAAGCCTGGCAGGGTGATGAGTTGGTCGGCGGACTTTATGGCATTTCCCTGGGACGCGCCTTTTTCGGAGAGAGCATGTTCAGCCGTGCCACGGACGCCTCAAAGATCGCCCTGGTTTATTTGGTCGCGCGCCTGAAAGCAGGCGGATACACGCTGCTGGACACGCAATTCACCACTGAACATCTGGAAACGCTTGGCGTGGTGACCATCACCCGCGAGCAGTATCACGAGCGTCTGGCGGAAGCGCTGGAAGGTGTGGGAGAGTTCTATTCGATGCCAGCGGACACATCCGTATCCGACGTTCTGCAATCGAGCACCCAGACGTCGTAGACGGGGTGTTCCAGCGGGTTCTGTGCGGGACGTGAACCGAACATCCAGCCGGAGAAGATCGTCTCACCTTCTGTGTCCACACCAAAACCATCCGTGCGGCGGTCCTGGATCTGCAGGAAGGCATAGGTTTCCGGCGTTTCTTCCGGTGGACGCCGGCGACAATACTGCGCCGTCACCACCAGCGGACCAAAGTCATAACTGTCACCAATCGCAATCTCGAAATCGCGTGTACGCGCCGTGACCTTGTCGAGGCCGCGCAGGACAACGACATCACCCGGCTCGCTGGACAATTCAAAATCGCCGAGCAGGCGTGGATCGATCTGTTCCGCTTCCGGATCAGGCGCATTGGGGTCATCAGCCCGCAAAAGGTCTGATGGGTCTTGTGCCAGCGAAACTGAAGACAGCAGCGAGGCGGCGAGAATTCCGGTCGAAAAACGCATCATGACACCAAGCTGTCCAGTGATTGTGGCGCTGTCGAGGCCTTACACCTGACAGGCGATCCAACTTATTCCGGCTTCCAGGCCTCGTAGTCGCCAGACGCGGCCTGGCGATCTTCAGCGCGAGCGAGAGAGCCCGCCGGGCGATAGGCATGCACAGTGCCGGTCAGGTTCGGGTGATGATCCTTTTCCCAGTCCTGGCGCTTGAGCGGAGCTTCGGTCGGCGGATGTTCGAACGTGTGGTGCATCCAGCCATGCCAGTCGGTCGGCACGCGAGAGGCATCGGCATAGCCATTATAGATGACCCAGCGACGCTTATTTCCGTCTGGACCGGTCACGCCCTTTTCCTCGAAATACCTGTTTCCGAACTCGTCTTTGCCCACCAGCTTGCCGCCGCGTGACGAAATGGTCAGCAGCGTGCCCGGCGTGGCGTCTTTCCACCAGACAAAGATCTTGGAGATAAATCCGAGCATTGGGCGGCTCCGAGTCGGTCCTAACAGTTAGCCCGTATATGCCCTTCCCGCGCCTCCGGGTCCAGTCTTCTTAACCGCAGGCTTCAGACGACTCACCGAGCTTGATAGAGTCGTGCAATTCCCGACCGATTCGGGAGCGCGAGGGTGGTCAGATGAATATGCTTGAAAGCTTTAAGGAATGGCTGAAATCAGCCCCTGAAGCCGCAAAAATAGAGGCGCGTGAAATCGCGCTGGATTTCGATCCGGACAGCGATGTTCCGTCGAAGACGCGGAGCATGCGCCTGCCGGCTCGCTGGAATGACGCGGCCGCCCGGGCCCTTTGTGACCTGCTGGACACTCCAAGACCAACCAGGACCCGAACCAAGCCAGGGATGAAAGCCTATGCCGGACTGGTCGCGCAGGTCGCTGTCGGCAAGGACAGGGAAGTCGAAAACGGTATTGAGCCGGCGATTGATCGCCTGTCCGGCTCACTCACCTGGGCCATCGCCAGAGCGGGGTTGATCGAGGACAGCGCTGCCGCCAACAGTCTGCGCGATACGCTGGCTCTGAGTATTCTCGGCCGTTTCGTTGTGCCCGAGGCAGACCTCTGGCGCCATGGCGGCGCGGACTGGGCTTATGGGGACTCCATTCCCGAGTCGGCACCGGCGCTCAGGACCGAGCGTATCAGTGCCAGCGCAGAAGACGCGCCGGAACGCCTGCGCGAGGTCGCTCAGGGCGAGCTTCGCTCTAGCGTCCTTGATGTGGGCGCGAGGGTCATGAAAGACCGCCTCAGCGCGATCGGCGAAGCCTGTCGTCGCTGCTCCGGCGAAACCGAACGTTTTGATCCTCGCCAGAACGCGGCGCTCGCTCGGTCCATGCGACAAGCCCTGCGTGACGGAGTGCCGGAGGAGGCCGTTGAACGTGCTCTCGCCCTCGCCCAGCAAGGCGCTGACGACGACACACTCGCGGGTCTTGCGCCCGAACTGGAAAGACCGGGCCCCTGCACCCTGGACGTCGCGCCCAGCCTTTCAGAGGCCCTCGAGAATGACAGCTCCTGGAGCTTCGGCCGCCAGGGCGGCAGCGTTCGTGCACGCGGCTTCCGCAACACCATCGCCCGCACGATCTGGAGCTTTGGCGCGCCACAGTTGAGCTTTCACGAAAGCCCGCTCGAAACCGGCTCCACCATCTATCTCAACCTGCCGGCCTTTATCGACGAAACCGGTCTGCGAACAGACCTTCTCGCCGATACCGTATTCGCCTGGACAACTGCGCTAGGCGTCAGCGCCTCCAAGGAAGCCCAGGTTGCCGGCACGCTCTCCATGAGCGGGATGGCGGCTGTATTGATGAGTTGCGGCATCGCCTATGACAGCGAGCTTGGCCGCAAGACCGCCGCCGGCATCACCCGTTTGATAACGGGATGCATGCGCCAGGCCTGTGCCCAGACCGGCGCCATGGCCCCGGCTCTCGGTGCCGATATCCGTTTCGAGCTCGACGAATTGCCGGACGCACTGCAAGGCCTGACCAGCGGCTTGCGCGAACTGCCAACGCGTTTCGAGGCCCGAGCAGCGTTATCACGCCCCGGTGTCCTGCTCTCTTCCCTGCCCGTTCCCGCCGAACTCGCCCCGATGATCGAGGCCGATGCGCATGGTCCGAGCCATGTCATCAACGCGATCACGACCGACATGGGTGAGACCGGAGGCAGCGTGCTGCGCGATTGCGCCCGTGCCGGCCTGCTCGCGCTGGGCCTCAATGCCAGCCAGGTCGAGAAAGCCGAGGATCACGCCGCCGGACATGGCACTTTCAAGGGCGCACCGGGTGTTTCCTTCGAAGATCTGATGCTCAAGGGCGTGCCCATCGAGGCGCTCGAACGCATGGATGACAGCATCGGCGAAGGCGCGTCCATACGCTTTGCCTTTAACCGCTGGACACTCGGCGACCGCGTCTGTCGCGATATTCTGCGCTTGCCGCATGACGTCATTGCCGAACAGGGCCAGTCCCTCTGCGCAGCAGCGGGTTA
>JBELMP010000172.1:0-4852 GCA_042095695.1 Maricaulis sp.
AATGCGCTCTCGGTCCAACTCACGACCTCCCTCAAGGTCAGGTCGATCTCTTCCAGCGTGATCTGACCGGCCTCGATCTTGGAGAGGTCCAGAACATCGTCGACGACGGCCAGCAGCAAATCTCCGGAGGCCGAGATCGTGTCCACCATCGTCTTCTGATCATCATCAAGCCGGGTGTTTTCGAGGGCTGAAGCCATGCCGAGCACGCCATTCAGCGGCGTCCGTATCTCATGACTCATCTGGGCGAGAAAAACAGACTTTGCGGCGTTCGCAGCTTCTGCAGACCTGCGGGCGCGCTGCAGCCTTTTCATCGATCGGTTGATCGATCGCGCGGCCGGACGGAAGATGAATGCAGCCTCCAGGCAAAGCACCAGTAGGGTAATCAGGAAAGCCGTGAGCTCGATGCGTTCGAGGCGCCGCGCGCGGGCCTCAGCTTCAATCGTGAAGGCATTCGCGGCGAGGTCGAGCAGAGGCAGGATGCTGTCTGCCTTGTCAGACAGAGTCGCGAGCGCTTCAGGATCGCCTTCGCTTTGCAGAAAGAGGATGGCGCGATGGACGAAGTCCACGACTTCCAGATCAAGATTTGTGTCGGGATGCTGATAGACATTCAACGTCCGGTCACTCATATCAGCCGCAAGGACGAGTTCATTGTGCGAGTTGATAAAAGTCTGCAGCGTGTCACGTAGCAGTGTTTCCGCCTCATCGCGTTGCGCCTCATCATTCGCGCCGACATATTCATAGCCGGCGATGACGATGCGCTGGCTTAGCACGCGTTGACGGCCGGATTGATTGATCACACCGCCATCGGAAACGGACAGGCGCGTTGCCGACCAGGACAAGCCGAGCAAGGCGGCCGACAGCAACGCGACCAGCGTCAGCGCGATAATGTATCGATATGTTAAGCCCCGAGCTGACACTGCTTGCCTCGTGAGATCTCAGACTGGAGATCGTCTTAGCGGCTATGTGTTGCCAGAAACCCAATACCGGTATGCATATGATATAAGCCGACTAAAGCGGTGCTTTTGGCTCCGGCTTGATCTCCACGGCCGCGCTGGCGCGTGCGACACCAGGATGCAGCCAGGCGACAGCCGCCGCGATAATGCTCAGCAGACCTGCCGCGATATAGGGCGCAAACATGCCGAGCTCACTGAAGAGGTAAAGCCCGCCCACCGGGCCGATGATAAAGCCCAGACCCGCCGTAGCGGTGGTCATTCCGGCGGCCCGGCCCTGTTCTTCCGGGGTGACGGCGATCGAGGCACCGCCAACAAATCCCGATCGTGCAAGCCCGAAGGCGAAGCTTGTCATCAGATAAGCGAAGACGATACCGCCATAATTCGGCGCAATAAGCATGAAGCCACTGCCTAGAACGGTGAGTATCGCGCCATGGGTCATCAGCAGACGGGGCGTTGCTTTCATCGCCGGGATGACGACCAGCTGGGCAATGATCAGTGCACCAGCGCCGGTCGCAAGAGCGATCGAGGAGTATTGCAGGCCCTGGCTTTCATCAAGTGCCAGACGGTCCATCAGGAAGAAGGCAAGGGAGGACAGGCTGAGCGACTGGGTAATCCAGATGATCGCGCCATAGATCATAAAGGGCAGAATGCGGGGGTCTGCGCCAAAGGCGAATTGCTTGAGTGGGTTGAGCGGGCGTTGCTGAACTTGTGGCGCTGTCCGTTCCGGCAGGCGCAGCCAGACTGCGACGGCACCAGCAGCGACCATGGCGGCAATCGCGAACATGAAGAAGGCGACGCCGAGCCATTCCACAAAAGCCGCAGCGAGGGTCGGGCCGATCACGGCACCCAGCCCGAAGGCTGCAGTCAGTCCCGCCAGCGCCTCGGTGCGTTCCTCCGGCGTGGTGCGATCTGCGACATAGGCCTGGGCGGAGGGATTGGTCGCGGAGCCCAGACCGCCGAACAATGCCCGCGCGAGGGCCATGGCGAAGATGGCGGCCATGGGGGGCGCCCATCCCGCTTCACCGGCCCAGGCGGCGGCACCGAATATTAGCGTGGACAGGGAAAAGGCGCTGAGACCGAAAATAATTAGCGGCTTGCGACCGCGCCGGTCCGAGAGGGCGCCCCAGATCGGCGTCATGGTCATGAAGAGTGTCGCCGATAGCGTGTAAATCGCGCCGATCCAGTATTCCTGCACATTCAGCTGACGGGCCAGGGGAGGCAGGATGGCAAAGAGCATATTATTGCCGATGCCTGTCGCCATCAGACAGATGAAGAGCAGACGAAAGGCGGATCGCCGTTCTTCCCGGGATGACGCAGCGGGGGATTCACCGTTTGGCATTACGCTAGACCTAAAGAGATTTGCCTGATTGTCTATCGGCGCGCATGTGGTTGCCCGTAAACCTCCCGCTAACCCTTATTCAACCGGACATTAAGCTTAACCCGTCATAGTGCGCTTCAATTGGATCGGAAAACGGTCCTGCAAAACGCATAGGTGGATGGGTTATGTTTCAGATTATCGGCATCGTGGTCGTGTTCGTAATGGTCTTTGGCGGGTTCGCACTCGCCGGTGGCCATTTCGACGTGATCCTGAAGGCTCTGCCGTTTGAGATGATGATGATTGGCGGCGCTGCTGCCGGCGCCTTCCTCATCGGCAACAAGCCAAAGACTGTGATGAAAACCTTGGGCGATCTGGGCAAGATTTTCGCCGGTCCCAAGTGGAAGTCGCAAGACTATACAGATCTCTTGTCACTCCTGTTTTTGCTAACAAAAACTATGAAAACAAAAGGGGTGATTGCGCTTGAGAGCCATATCGAAAACCCTCATGACAGCGCGATTTTCTCGCGCTATCCGCGCATCATGAAGGATCATTTCGCGATTGATTTCATCTGCGACACGCTGCGCATGATGACCATGAATCTGGAAGATCCGCATCAAGTTGAAGATGCGATGGAAAAGCAGCTCGAGAAGCATCACCATGAAGCGGCTGATCCGGCCCATGCCATGCAGACGCTGGCGGATGGCCTGCCGGCCCTTGGTATCGTTGCCGCGGTTCTCGGCGTGATCAAGACGATGGGCGCGATCGAAAGCCCGCCCGCTGTCCTGGGTGGCTATATTGGTGGCGCTCTGGTGGGGACCTTCCTTGGCGTTTTCCTCGCCTATGGCTTTGTCGGCCCCTTCGCCTCCTACCTCAGCTCGATCTATGATGAGGAACATTCCTTTTACAAGATCATCCAGGATGTGCTCGTCGCCCATCTGCACGGCAATGCCGCCCAGATTTCTGTTGAGATCGGTCGCGGTGGCGTGCCGACCAAGATGCAGCCGAGCTTCTCCGAGCTGGAGACCGCTCTCGACGCGATCCCGGCAGAAGTCGGATAGAAATTGCCTGAATTCCAAGCGGGCCGGGTTTGAGCCAACCCGCCGCACTGGCTTGAACGCGGCGCTGGACCAGTGCCGCGTTTTTGCGTCTGGGACTGGCATCATCGGGATAAATCGCTAGATAGGCGGGATGAAAATAAAAGACAGCGAAATCCTGATCATTCCCGGCCTGCACAATGCCTCTCCGTTTCACTGGCAGTCACGGTGGGAAGAGAAAATGTCGACGGCACGCCGCGTGGTGCAGGCCGACTGGGACAATCCCAATCGTGATCGCTGGGTCGAGCCCGTTATCGAATCGGTCGCCAAGGCCGATAAGCCAGCCATTCTTGTTGCTCACTCCGTCGGCGTTCTCACCGTGGTGCATGCCGCGCCCGAATTGGACAAGACGCGGCTCGCGGGCGCCTTCCTGGTGGGGGCGTCTGACTGGGAAAGAGACGAGCTTGAAGCAAAATATCCCGGACACGGCTTCGCGCCCGTGCCGCGCAAGCCGCTTGGCTTCAAGGCCTTGATGCTGGCGAGCTCCAATGATGAAACCTGTTCGGTCGAGAAGGCGGAGCACTGGGCGCGCGACTGGGATGTGCAGTTCGGAAATGCCGGTGAAGCCGGTCATTTTACCGAGACGAGTGGTCACGGCCCCTGGCCGGAAGGTCTGATGGCCTTCGCCAAGTTCACGCAATCGCTCTAGCCTGCTGGTATGACGTCCGGAACTGCCCTGCTCTGCGAACCGGCCCGCCTGGACTGGTCCCAGGCTGGTGGCCCGCGTGCCGTGGATTTCGGGGATGTCTATTTCTCGGTCGAGGATGGGCTGGAGGAAGCGCGTGCGGTCTTCCTGCAAGCGTGCGATCTGCCGCGGGCTTGGCGAGATCGTCCGGTATTCACCGTCGGCGAGCTGGGCTTTGGTACCGGTCTGAACGCGTTGGCGCTCTGGCAGCTATGGCGTGAGGCGGGCAATCGCGAGGGCTGGCTCCATTTCGTGAGCGTGGAGAAGCATCCGCTGACCTTGCAGGATGCCCGGCGCGCATTCGCCGCCTGGCCACAGCTTGCTGAACTTTCCCGCCAGCTCCTCGCGCAATGGCCGGGCCTTTTAAAAGGACCGCACCGGCTCATCTTCCCGCGAGATCGCTTCTCCATCACGGTGTTTCATGACGAGGCTGAGGCCGCGCTTTCGCAGATGCAAGCCGGAATTGATGCCTGGTTCCTCGACGGTTTCGCTCCGGCCTGCAATGGGGCGATGTGGTCACCGGACATCTTCTCTCATCTCGCGCGATTATCGAATCCGGGAGCGAGAGTCGGAACCTTCACAGTCGCCGGAGCCGTACGCCGGGGGCTCGCCGAGGCCGGATTTGACGTCGCCAAACTGGCCGGTTTCGGTCGCAAGCGCGAACGCCTGGAAGCGGTTTTCCCGGGCGATGGACCAGGTGCGACCGTGAAAACGGGCAATATCTGTATTCTCGGCGCAGGTATTGCCGGTGCCTCGCTTGCGCATGCCTTTGCGATGCGTGGACGAAGCGTGCGGATTATCG
>JBELMP010000173.1:0-4850 GCA_042095695.1 Maricaulis sp.
CGGGCCCGGCGCGCGAGTTCTGCAAGACGCTGATCGAGGTCTGCAATACGGGCCACTGCGATGTCGGGAATTTCGGTCGCTGTGCCCAGGCGGCGATAATTCTCTCGCACCGTGTCGAAGTCCTCGCCCCAGCTCAGCACAAGACTGGCCATGTCCGCACGCTCGACAAGCGGACGCGTCCGGCCGCCCTCACCTGCGCCGAAAACGACCAGCCCCGGGCCCAGCTCCAGCAAGGTCTCAGCCTGAGCCCGCGCCTGGGGCAGGGCCTGCGCCCACTCCGGTGCCGCTGAGACACTCTGGCGGGACTGCCAGGACAAGGCCGCTATGTCATCGGGTGGCACGATCGCCAGCACATAGGCATCTGCGCAGAGCGCCGTCGAGGCGACACCGCCCTCGGGCGGTGCCGCACTGGCGCTCTGGCTAGCCATCATTACGCAGGCGCAGGCCCAGATAGAGACCGCGACCCGGCGTCGAATAGCCGAACACATCCTGATAATCCTCATCCAATAGATTCTCGCCGCGCAGATAGAGCTCCGCACCCGGTCCGGCCTGCCAGCGCAACTGCCCCGAAACCAGCGTGTAGGCATCGAGCGTTACAGTCTGGAATGTCCCGAAATCCGTATCCGTCTGCTCTCCGGTATAGTCTGCAGACAGCGAGGCCGACCAGTCACCCTGGGGTTGCCAGTCCAATGTCAGGGAGGCGAGCCGTTCGGGGCGGCGAATTTCGGCTATACCGTCCTCCTCGCTTTGCATCCAGGCGGCGGACCCGAAGGCTGAGAGCGTGTCGGTCAGACGCGTCCGGCCCTCCAGCTCGACGCCGCGGCGGGTCGATGTTGCGCCGGCATTGCGCGCCGTGAAGGGAAAGACGCCGAAATCGGTGAAAATCTCATCGTCCAACTCGCTGTCGAAATAGGTAATCGCCCAGCTCGCCTGGCCCTGGTGCACTTCCTGTTGGAAACCAATTTCCCAGCCCGCGGAGCGCTCCGGCTGGAGATCGGGATTGCCAACGAAGAAGTCCGGGAAGAAGCCGAAGAGTTCGAACAGGCCGGGATTTTTCACACCCTCTCCGGCGCTGATCCAGGTCCGTGCCTGGATGGCGTCCAGCGCATAGGCCGCCCCGACACGCCAGGTCATCGCATCGTCAAAGAGATCATTATTCTCCTGCCGGACAGAGGCCGTCACATCGAAGCGGCGATAGACGAGACCATAATCTACCGCCAGAGCCAGCATGTCGACTTCGCGTGTCTGGTTGGCAAGATTGCCGGGACCGGCATCATTCTTGATTTCATCCTGCTCGCTTTCGACCAGCCCGGTGAGGCGGTGGCTGGCCATTCCGCTCTCCCACCGCGCCGTAAGCTGATAATCGGCCATGCGGCGTTGGCCCAGCGTGCGACCGCTCTGTACGCCATCCGCAAGATTACGCGCCGCTTCATCGGTCAGGCGAAGATTGGCGCGATGTTCAAGCATCAGCCCTCCAAACTCCGTCACGCCATGGAGGCCAAGACGCGTCAGATACTGATCACCCTGCCGCGCCCGGTCGACATCATCCAAGCGCCCGTCGAAATCGGTGTCGCTATCTGCATTGCCATCAAAGCCAATCCAGCGCGCCACGCCCTCGATCTGCCAGGTTTCACTCAGCTCATAGTGTCCGGTCGCACCGATGGTTTGATTGCGATAGCTTTCGGTTTCGCCATCAAGCCCCGAAGCATCAATGCCATCGGTCGTGTAATATCCGCCAGACAGGGTAATGCTACCCGCTTCGAAACCATGCCCATAACGACCGGTCAGGCGTGCGGTGCCGAAGGACCCGGCCTCACCACGCAGCGCCCACTCGGCACCATCATTCGGCCGACGCGTGGACAGGGCAATGACGCCACCGATGGCATCCGCGCCCCACAGCGCTGACTGCTCGCCGCGGGCGATCTCGATACTGCCCAGATCATCGAAAAGAAGATTGGAAACATCTGCCTCGCCGGTAAAGGGGCTGGCTGCCTCTATGCCATCGATTAGCAAGAGCACATGATTGGCCTCGGATCCGCGTGCACGGATCTGAGTCAGCGAACCGGTCGGGCCGGACCGCGAAATCGCCAGACCCGGCGTAGCCCGCAGGATATCGGCTAGGAAAAGCGGCCCCCGCGCCTCCAGCACGGCCGCATCCAAACGGGTAATGCTTGTCGTGGCATCATCCGACAGGATCGGCACCCTGGCCGCAGTGACATAGATGATTTCGTCCGGATCCTGCGCGATCGCCGGATTGGACACCAGGGAAAGGGCCGCAATCGACCCAAGTAGTAAAGTCTGTTTCACGCTCACGTCTCCATAGCGTTACGGACCGGATCCCGTGTGGGCCCCGGCCAATGGCAAGGAGTCGTCTCAAACGGAGTAACCGCGCCGGCTTCGTGAGCTCCCGCACGAACGGACGGACGACGGCAATGGCAGGTCTTCCGGCTTGCGGGTCGGTGCGGAACCTGCGCCTTCCCACCTCCTGGAGGAAGCAGTGGCATTGTGCAGGACCGCTCGCCGCTTACGGCTGCGGGGACAGCGCCGGACTAGGTGGATTGCTCCGCCGCACCGGCTTCCCGATTAATCCCTTGCGGGAACCATTACGGCGCTGGACGCTAATTGTCTTGGCATTTGGAGGCAAGCCTCAATCCCCGCGCAGAGCCGCCATTTCCGCTTCGAGCGTGCGGATGCGCTCGTGCAGCGCACGCTCGCGCTGCTTCTCCGGCGAGTTGAGCGATGCGGCCAGCTTTTGCAGCTCGGACTGGGTCTTTTTCCAGCGATGCCAGAGAAGGAAGATCCGCGGCCCGTCGACCAGATAGCGCTTCCACATGCGCTTGGGTTCCATGACCAGCCGGTGCAGCCATTCCAGTCGGGTCCGCTGCATCCAACGCGGCGCGCGGTCTGCCTTGCCGCCCAGAAAGTCGAGTGATGCGCCGACGCACAGCCCGACGCCCTGGCAATCGCTACGGTCGAGACAGGCCTCCGCGACCAATTCCTGCTGCGGTGACCCGACGCAGATGAACACGAAACGCGCCGGATTACGGGCAACGAATTCGGCACACTCGGCAATCGCCTCAGCATTGTGACGCAGCCCCATTGGTGGCTCATGCCATCGTACATCCTTGAGGCCATAGCGATGCTTGACTGCATCGATCACCGCCTTGCTGGCACCGATCACAGTGACGGTCTCGTCCGGAGAGATGTGATTTTCAAACAATCGCTGGGTGAGGTCTGAGCCCGGTGCGATTTCGATCTTTTCCCCCGAGACGCGACCCAGCAATTCCAGAACACGGCTGTCGCAAACCGTCAGCCAGGCTTGCGCGTAGAGACGAGCGAGCACCGTATCGCGCTCCAGCCGGACGAGATGGTCGACATTGGGCGTGACAACAAAGGCGAAAGGCGCATCCGGCGCGCGCTCAGTGAGCCGGCGCTCAGCGATATCCAGCCCGATCTTGTCGAAGGCCGAATTCAAGAACCAGATGTGTCGCGATCCGCGACGCCGATCCGTCTGCATACCCGTTTGAGCAAGATCCACCATGTTTCCACCGTCTCATTTCGCGCCATAAGCGAACTTTTTGGTAAGGGCGGTGCAATCTTCAGACCGGTTTTGCTGTGCTAGCGTGCATCCAATCGATGAGGTTGCGGCATCTAAGTGCCGTCAGGGGATGCAAAGATCGATCACACGGGGTGATGACCATGCTCATTAAGTCGGTACTGATAGCCGGGATTCTAACTCTGCTCACGAGTATGCCCTTCGTTCTCACAGGCATGTTCGACATGAGTGTGCGGATGTCTGTCGGACCTGTCGCCGCGGTTTTCGAACCAGATCAGGACATTGATATTGATCTCAATGCCGAGTGCATGAGCAAGGGCTGCCCGGTGATGGCGATTGAAATCGGTGAAGGCATTCGCCTCGGGCTTTAGGCCTGTTCCGGACGTCGCCGCGCGCGCCGCTCGGCGAAACGCTGCGGCGCCAATACCGCCCGCCCGTCTCGCTCAAGTGGCAAGGGCTCACCACAAATCTCCGAGGCGATTTGCTCGGCCAGCAAGGGGGCATGTGCAAAACCGCGCGACCCGAGTCCGGATAGAATGTAAGCCTGATCATCAAGGCGGCCGGCAACCGGCAAACGATCCGGCGTCGACGCGCGCACCCCACTCCAGCTGCCCAGCAGCTGCTGCTCGGGGGGCGGCGCGAGCTCGGGGCGCAGCGCGCGCAGCTGGTCCGCCAAGGCCGCTATTGCCTCACTGTCTTCCGGCGCCTCCCAGGCCTTGAGATGCGTAGCACCCAGCAGGACCTGCCCATCCGGTGTGGGACTGAGATATCCACCCCAGCTCAGCGGCCGTTCTGGCAGCGGCAAATCGAATACACCCACGCGGCCGGCACTCGGCGTGATATCCTCGCCCAGCGGAGCCCGGGGGCCTGTCGCGTGGATCAGGATCTCGCCTGCCTCCACCTGCCCGGCAGGCTCGACCGGCACATTGCTGATCAGATCACGGACAAGCGCGGCAGGATCGAACCAGCCCGCTCCAGACATCGCCAAGGCATCATCCTCGACCTCATAGCCCTCGCCCATTAACTGCGCGATGGCGCCAAAGCGTTCCTGTTCTGCCGCATTGCGCAGGAGGCGCGTGACACCACTTCCATGAAAAGCTGCCCGCTCCGCGTAAAGCCGCCTGGCGAAGCCGAATGCCGCGAGGGTCGCGCGAACATGCGGGCGGTCCGCCTTTTCAAGCCGGGGGGTCAGAAGCCCGGCCGGCGCAGCGGAGGCCCCGCCGGCAACACCTTTGGGGTCGATAATCCGCACGCTTCGTCCACGCATCGCAAAGGCATGCGCAAGCGAGGCACC
>JBELMP010000174.1:0-4719 GCA_042095695.1 Maricaulis sp.
AAGTTCGAATAGGCGCGCATGGCATCACGAATGACCTCGCTCGCAGAGCGTCCAACATCGCGACAGGCGTCCAGGAAGGCGGCTTTTTCTTCGGGAGACACCCGAACTTCCAGCATTTCCGTCTTCTTGGACGGTCGCTTGCGTTTTCGATCTGCGTTCGACATCACATTGCTCTGCTAGGTCAGGTGTTTGCACACTCGCCAGATGTTTCGCGTTCATACCCGGAAATTTTGTGTCCGGACCGGTTCAGGAGTTCAAAATCAGGGGTTTGGCGTCAAGAAAATCCGTGTCCGGACATGGTTTCTGCTGCAGTTTCGTGCTGCGTTTGCACAAATAGACTGAAATCTGATGGCAGACGCTATATAGACGGCGGTTTGAAGCTAACCGAACTTAAGAATCCGTCAGATGAAATTCCTCGATCAGGCCAAAGTCTTCGTCAAATCCGGAAACGGAGGGGCCGGTTGTGTCTCCTTCCGGCGGGAGGCCTATGTCGAATATGGCGGTCCGGATGGCGGTGATGGCGGCAAGGGTGGTGATGTCTGGGTCGAGGCCGTCGAAGGCCTCAACACCCTGATCGACTATCGCTACCAGCAGCATTTCAAGGCTGATGTCGGAACCCATGGTATGGGGCGCAACCGTTCAGGTGCCGGTGGCGAGGATGTCGTTCTGCTGGTTCCCGCCGGCACGCAGATCCTGGACGAAGACCAGGACGAGGTCCTGGCTGATCTGATTGATGTCGGTCAGCGGGTGATGCTCGCCAAGGGCGGCGATGGCGGCAAGGGGAATGCGCGCTTCAAGTCATCCACCAATCAGGCGCCCCGCAAATCCACGCCGGGCTGGCCCGGTGAGGAGCGTTGGCTATGGTTGCGGCTCAAGCTGATTGCCGATGTTGGCCTGGTGGGTCTGCCGAATGCAGGAAAATCGACTTTCCTGAGCGCTGTCAGTCGGGCCAATCCGAAAATCGCGGCCTACCCCTTCACCACGCTCTATCCAAATCTGGGTGTGGTGGACCTGGGCCCCGGCTCGCGTTTCATCGTGGCTGATATCCCCGGTCTCATCGAAGGGGCTCATGAGGGCGCCGGTATTGGTGATCGTTTCCTGGGTCATATCGAGCGGTGTGCGTCCCTGATCCACCTGATCGATGGCACGCAGGAAGACCCGGTCAGCGCCTATCATACTGTGCGCCAGGAATTGCTGGCCTATGGTGGCGGCCTTGAAGGCAAGGCCGAGATTATCGTGCTGAACAAAACAGACGCGATGACCGATGATGACGCAGCCGAGCGTGCCCAAGCGCTGTCAGATGCGATCGAACAGCCGGTCGTACAGATGTCAGGTGTGTCGGGTTCGGGCGTGAAACGACTTTGCTCGGCAGCCTGGGACATGGTCAAGCTGGAGCGCGCGGGCGAGGCCGCGGCTGCCGCTGCCGCCGAGGCGGGTGACGGTGAAGAGCCAGGCTGGGCGCCGTGACACGGGCTGCGTTCACGTCTGTCCGCAGCCTGGTCGTGAAAATCGGTTCCGCACTGCTGCAGGAGGGGCCGGTCGCTTTCCAGAGAATTGCTGATGACATTGCTGCCCTGCATGGCGAGGGCGTGAGGACGACGATCGTGTCCTCCGGTGCTGTTGCCCTGGGGCGCCCGAAGCTCGGCCTGCCCAAGGGAGGTCTGACGCTGGAGCAGAAACAGGCCGCCGCCGCCGCGGGCCAGACCCTTCTGGTCGACGCCTGGGCAAGGGCTTTCGAGCCTCACAGGTTGCAAACGGCGCAGGCGCTTATCACACTTGATGTTACCGAGGTGCGCCGGCGTTGGCTCAATGCGCGGTCTACGCTCAATACCTTGTTGGACCTGGGCGCGGTGCCTGTCGTCAATGAGAATGATACGGTCGCAACCGAAGAGATCCGATATGGTGACAATGACCGTCTGGCGGCGCGCGTGGCGCAGCTGGTCGGGGCGGATTTGCTGGTTTTGCTATCGGACATAGATGGGCTCTACACAGCCGATCCACGCAATGATCCCGGCGCTCGCAAGCTCTCGGAAATTCCGGAGATTACAGCTGAGGTTCTGGCCATGGCGGGCGAAGGCAATGCACAGGCCGGGGTCGGTACGGGCGGCATGATTACCAAGCTGGCTGCTGCTGGTATCGCGGCGCAGTCCGGTTGCGCAACGGCGATCACCCACGGTGGACATGACAAACCCATCCTGTCTCTCGGGGATGCGGGACATGGCAGCTGGTTTTCGGCGCCTGCGGGTATGCGGATCGGACGGACATCCTGGTTGGCGGGTGCCATCGACCCCCGGGGATCATTTCAGGTCGATGATGGGGCCAGTCGTGCGGTGCGAGACGGGAAATCCTTGTTGCCGATCGGGGTCACCGCTGTGTCGGGTCAGTTCGAGCGCGGCGACCCGGTCATGATTGTCTCGGCCCACGGCCAGGTTATCGCGCGGGGTATCTCAGCCTATGATGCCAATGATGCACGCTTGATCGGCGGGCAGAAGACTGATCGAATCGAAGATATCCTTGGATACAGGCGTGCGGCGGCTCTGGTACACGCCGACGATATCCTGCTCAGCTAGCGGAGTGGTTCTGTGACGGTTGAAGCCCTTGCTCTCGAAATGGCGGCCCGCGCCCAGTCGGCACGTCAGGCCGCTGCGAGCTTTTCGTCGGAGCAACGGTCTGCCGCCTTGAGTGCGGTTGCCCTCGCCATTGAGAACGCGTCAACGGAGATCCTGGCGGCGAATGCCCGGGATATGGACACGGCCCGTAAAAACAATCGGCCCGCCGCTTTTCTTGACCGGCTGATGCTGGACGAGGTCCGGCTCGGTGACATCGCTGCTGCGGTGCGCCAGATCGCCAGACAGAGTGACCCGCTGGGCGAGGAGATCGAGAACTGGGATGCGCCCAGCGGCGTGAATATCTCTCAGGTCCGGGTGCCGATCGGGGTGCTGGGCGTCATCTTCGAGGCCCGACCCAATGTGACTGCAGACGCCGCCGCGCTCGCCGTGCGGTCCGGAAATGCCGTGCTGCTGCGCTCTGGTTCGGATTCCCTGCAATCCGCCTTGGCGCTGGTCGTTGCTATCCGGGCGGGCCTCGAGCGCGCGGATTTCCCCGCCGATCTGGTGCAACATCCCGACACGGCAGACCGCGCATTTGTCGGCGCCATGCTCTCCGGCCTCGAGGGGCGGCTGGATTTGGTGATCCCGCGCGGAGGCAAGGCTCTGGTGGCGCGGGTCCAGGCCGAGGCGCGGATTCCGGTGCTGGGACATTTGGACGGGATCTGTCACGCCTATCTGCATCCGAGTTCCGATCCGGAAATGGCCAGACTGATCATTCTCAATGCCAAGCTCCGCCGCACCGGTGTTTGTAACGCCCTTGAATGTCTACTCATCGACCGCTCTGCCGTTGAAACGCACTGGCCGGAGATTGCCAGGTCGCTCACAGACGCCGGGTGCGAAATTCGAGCGGATGAAGGATTGCGAGCCGTCTTCCCGGATGCCGTGCCTGCAACCGAATCCGATTTCGGGCGCGAATTCCTCGATGCTGTTCTTGCTGCCCGGATCGTTGACGGGCTCGAAGGTGCGACCGCACACATCGCGAAACACGGGTCCGGGCACACCGATATTGTCCTGGCCGCAGATACCGACGTGCAAGAGGCATTTCTCAACACCGTAGACAGTGCGGTCGTAATGGCGAATGCCTCGACCGGATTCTCGGATGGCGGGGAATTCGGTTTTGGCGCGGAGATCGGCATCGCCACTTCGCGCCTGCACGCGCGCGGCCCGGTCGGCGCGCGTCAGCTCACCAGCTACAAGTACGTCGTGCGTGGCCATGGTGAAATACGTGACTAGACGGCGCTCGGCTCCTGTTTCCGGACGACGTTCAGCACCCGGCCGCCGCAGCTCGGGCGTGTTACAGGGCGAAGCGCTGGCACCGGGCATGTCGGTCGGACTGTTCGGCGGCAGTTTCGACCCTGTTCATGGCGGACATATGCATGTCGCCATAGCGGCCATGAGACGGCTCGGTCTGGATCGAATCTGGTGGCTTGTCTCGCCGCAGAACCCGATCAAGGGGCACGAGGCTGGACGCTATGAAGCCCGGTTTCAGGCGGTCTGCAGCGCCGTCAGAACGCCGGGGATGGTGGTGAGTGATGTGGAGCGTCGCTGGCGTGTCCAGCACACCATGGCGCTCGTAAGTGAGCTGAAAAAGCGGCACCCAAACAATCATTTCGTCTGGCTGATGGGGGCGGATAACCTGCGTGGGTTTCATCGATGGTACCGATGGCAGGACATTCTCGAGAGCGTCCCAGTTGCCGTGATTTCAAGACCGCAGGACCCAATTCGAGCACGCCTTTCCACCGCCGCCAGCATCTATCGCCATGCACGAATTCGTGAGTGTTCGGCGAAAAACCTGCCTCTTCAACCGGCGCCGGCATGGACCTATCTGATTGAACCGTTACAATCGGAGTCCTCGAGCGCGATACGCGCACAACGCTGAATCTCGCCCCCGTCTCTGCAGCAAACTGGAAGTGTACATGACCGACCAAGTGATCGGCCGCCAATCTGCGCATGCCACGATCGACTTTTTTGACGACCAGCATCCGCCACTCGGAGATTTCATGCGTGATGTCGAGGATGGTCTGTCCGCGTCTCCGCGTTCGATCCCGCCGGTGTATTTTTACGATCAGGAGGGATCCGCCCTGTTCGACAAGATTACCGAGTTGCCGGA
>JBELMP010000175.1:0-4620 GCA_042095695.1 Maricaulis sp.
ATCATGACTATGAAGGCGTGGCGCTGGAATCGGAGGAGAAAGTCCGCCTGGTTGGCGATCTGGGAGAGAAGAATCTCATGATCCTGCGCAACCATGGAACCTTGTCGGTTGGCGATCACCCGTTTAGCGCTTATATTAGGATCTACCTACTAGAGCGCGCATGCCAGATTCAGGTCATGGCGCAGGCCGGCGGAGAGCTGATCGAATGGGATCAGAAGATGCAGGATCGCGTGTTCGATCAATCCTCCGAGATTGGCACCAACGATTTGTTCAAGGAAATCGGCTGGGCCGCTATTCTCGACCGGGTTCGCCGCGAAAGCCCGGGCTTCGACGTCTAGAACGCCATCCCGCTTCGATACTCGCCACCGCGCTGAGTGTGGCCGCGCTCGCGGCCGCCCCTGCCGCGGCCGGGGCCTGGCTGCAGGAGCGTGGTGAGGGTTTATTGATCCTGACGCAGCTCTTGGATCGAGCGGAGGGCTATTTCGATCAGGATGGCGTGCGCCAGGCCGAGGGCTTTTTCTACAAGGATGAGGTCGCGGCCTATGTGGAGTACGGGCTCAGCGATGACTATACGCTGGTGACCCGGCTTGCCTGGCAGTCCGTCGAGCAGAGCTTTGGCGGCGCCTATGATCAGGCCAGCGGGCTCGCCGCCAGCGAGCTCGCGGTCAGGCGGGCGCTCTGGCGCAGGAATAATGAAATCCTGTCGGCCCAGCTCGGACTGTTCCTGCCCGGTGAGGGCGAGAATATCGCCAACCAGCCGCTCGGCGATGGCGATCTTTCCGGGGAGGTGCGGCTTCTGGCCGGCCGTGGTTTCTCGAGCGGCGGGTTCTCCGAACTCCAGCTCGCCTACCGACAGCGTGGCGGGCGCTATCTCGACGAGTGGCGGCTGGATGCCGGTATCGGAGCACCGGTCCGGGAAAATCTTATGGCCATGGTGTCGGCCTATAGCGTCTGGAGCGCTGAGGCGGCGCGCCCCGGCGTGCCGGAATTCCAGCAAACGAAAATCCAGATGTCCGCGGTAATCGGTTGGGGCGATCTGGATGTCGAAATTGGAGGCTTCTTCACCCCGACCGGCGAAAGCGCGCTCGATGAACGCGCACTCTTTCTTTCCGTGTGGCGGCGCTTCTAGACTTGGCTAGCCCGCCGTCTCCACGGCGATATAGGCGATGACATCACGCCGATCCTCGGCATCCCGCAGGCCGACAAAGCTCATCCGGTTCCCCGGAATCATCGATCGCGGGTTTTCAAGCCATGCATCCAGCGTCGCCGCATCCCAGACCAGGCCGGATTCGCGCAATTGGCGCGAATAGCTGAACCCGTCCTGGCCCGCCGCTGCGGCATTCACCGTGCCATGAAGATTGGGGCCGACGGTATGGCGCCCGCCGGCATCGAGTGTGTGGCAGGCCTGGCAGCGCCGGAATTGCCGCGCACCATTTTGCAAATCAGCGACCAGATAGGCATCGCCGAGCCCTGCCAGGACGGCGGTATTGTCGACGCTTGCGGCCGCGGTTTCCGCCGGCTCGTCCGGCGCGCCTGCAGTCACCGCCTCCGTGTTGGCTGCCTGGCTGCTATCCTCAGTCGCCACGCTGGCGGGGGCGGAATTTGAAGATTGATCTGCGGGCTCGCCACTGCCACAGGCGCTGAGTGCAAGTGCGGCGAGGGCGGGCATGATGAGGCGGGACATGGCTTGCTCCAATCAGGTTCACACTATGCGTTATAAACGCGCTGCTGCGTGCGTGTATGTGGCAGGATGACGCCATCGCGCAAGCGTCTCGCTGTGCAGGATGTTTTTTGTTGCCAAAGACCTGATTCCGCGATCCATAGAGTCCCGAGGGACGCATTGCCTGTGTTGGGGGCGGGCAAGCGGGCAGGGACAGAATGACAGCGAGTTCAGTGCTGAAGACGATAATGGTGTGTGGCGCCGGGCATTCAGGGTCGACGCTACTCGGCATGATATTGGGATCACATTCGCACGCCTTCTACATGGGGGAGGGCGCCAAGGTCCGATATCTTGCCGACGAGAAAAAACCTCTGCGCAAGCGGGTATGCAAGATTTGTGGTGAAGCCTGTCCGGTGTGGGCGGGATTTGTCTGGGATAGATCCAAGCCGCTGCATGCGCAGGTCGCGCGTCATGTCGATGCGCAAGTCATCGTCGATACCACCAAGGACGAGACCTGGATTGAAGCGCGGTCGCAGGAGACACGGGCGCTCGGCGGTCAGGCTGCGCTGCTATTCCTCACGCGCGACGGGCGCGCTGTTGTCAATTCACGGATCCGCAAATATCCCGAGCGAGATCCTGCCGCCCAAATCCGGCAGTGGATGGACAAGATGGAAACCAGTCGCGCGCTCTTTGACGCTTTTGACGGTCCCAAACTCCATCTTCGCTATGAGGATCTGGCGCTCGATACGGCGGCCACGATACGGCAAGTGTGCGATTTGACAGGTCTGGCCTTCGAACCTGCCATGCTGGATTACACCGCGACGCCCCATCATGTGCTCGGCGGAAACAGCGGGACGCAATTCCTGCTCGCAAAAGCGCAATATGAGGATCCGGATCAGGCCTTTGTCAGCCTCTCCGACCGGACGCGCGAGTACTACGGCAAGCATAGCGGCAAAATCGACTTGGATCTGCGCTGGAAACACGAACTCTCAAGCGCTCATGCCAGCCTGTTTGAGGCCATGGCGGGCGCGGTGAATGAACCGATTAAGTGGGAGGCCTGAGCCATGGCCAAGATTGACCTTGTTTTCCGTCAGATTGATGAGCGCACGCGCAGCGTCGCCCTGGAGCTGGCCAAGGAAGCGATCCGCCCGGACAATGTCTACATCATTGATAATGTGCGCCCATTCACTGAGTGCGTAAACCAGATGCTGCGCATTCCGCATGAGTGCGACTATGTGGTTTATGTCGACGCCGACTGCCTCATACTGGATGACTTGCGGGCGTTTATCGAGACCTGTGATGCGCCCTATGTCGATGCTTATGTCTCCGACCGCTTCCGGGGCCGGCTGCATTGCGGCGTTCATATTACCCGGATCGATCTTGTTCGCCGGATGGCGGCCGTGGAGGTGCCGGAAGACGATATGAAATACGTGCTGCGTCCCGAGTCACGCTTGCGCAATCTGGCCATGAAACCGATGGGCGTCGCCAAGCAATTCCGCAATTTCGACATCCTTCACGATCACTTCCAAGCCTATCACCACATCTTCATGAAGTATGCGCTGCGCGAATTGCGCAGCCGCACCAAGGATCAGGGCGTTCGCCTGCGCCGGTCCATGGAGAAATGGGGTATTGGTGAGGAGATATGCGATCTGAAAATGGCCAAGCATGCGGTCGATTACGCCCGCGAAAAAATGCCGCTCGACTCATCGCCGGACGAGGTGCACGCCTTCATCGAAGCGCTCCCTGAGCATGCCAGCGCTGAACTCGAGCGAATGGGGGTGGCAGAAAAACCGGTCTTTACGCGCCAGGAACTGGAAGATTGGCTGCAGGTCAATCGCGGGCGAATAGAATATGGAAGTTCAGCCAAGAAGCCAAAAATTTTCGGACTTGGGCTCTCCAGGACGGGGACACGCAGTCTCACCGCCGCGCTGCAAGTCCTCGGATTTGATTGTTCTCACTATCCGATCGATGAGGACACCTACACGGAATTGTCCAATGCCCAGTATGATCTCACCCTGCTGAAATATCATGATGGTCTCACCGACATTACGACGATCCCGTTTTACAAGCAGCTCGACCGGCAATATCCGGGCAGTAAATTCATTCTGACTGTGCGCGACAAGGACGGCTGGCTTGGCTCGTGCGCGCGACATTACTTCAATCGACCGGCCTTTAAGGAAACCAGCGACCCGGATGAGGAAGTCCACATGCTGGTCCGCCGTTTTTTGCGCGCCGCCGTTTATGGATGCTATAATTTCGATACACAGCGTTTCTCGGACGTGTATGACGATCATGCGCAAAGCGTGCTGGAATACTTCAAGGATCGTCCTGATGACCTGTTGGTGATCGATATCTGTTCAGGTGAGGGCTTCGAGAAACTCGCCCCCTTCCTCGACCGCCCGCTGCCCTCCGAACTGTTCCCGCACAAGGGCGCTGTCATGTCCCGCAAGCTGCTTGCAGAGCAGGGCGCGCGCGCGGAGAAGGTCGCATAGAGGCAGGTATGGCTGATGATGCGCTCTTTAGCGAAACTGGCGGCTGGTCGCAGAGCCTGCCGCACGCGCGTCGCACACTTGCTCTCGTCTGGGCGAAAAGTCCGCTTCTAATTGTCTGGATCGCGGCGCTCACAGTGCTGGTGGCGCTACTGCCGCCCGCTGCTCTTTACGTGTCCAAACTGATCATTGACGGCGTCCTGCTTGCTATCGACACAGGGTTGGACACGGACCGAAATCAGGCCCTGGTCTGGGTCGGTGTTGAAGCCGGAATTCTTGCGGCGCTGCTCGCACTGCGGCGGCTGCTCAGCTTTGAGAAAACGCGGCTCCACGCGGAGCTTGGCTTTGCGGCCAACCACGCGATCATTACCCAGTGCGCGGCACTGGGGCTGGAGCAGGTCGAGCACGCGGAAGTTCAGCAGCAAATCATCATCGCCAAGCAGTTTGCCACCAGCCGGCCCTACAGCTTTG
>JBELMP010000176.1:0-4614 GCA_042095695.1 Maricaulis sp.
ACAGGTGCAGCGCGCCGAAACGGCCGCTGGCGGTGCGGGTCTGTTGCTGCAGGGCCTCAGAGAACTGGGACTGGCCACCCGGGCGTTTGACATAGACCAGCAGGTGGCGCGCCAGCTCCATTGCAACATCGCGGGAATGGTCTTGTTCCACCATGGCCAGGGCCAGGTCGATACCGGCGGTGACGCCGGCTGATGTCCACACACCGCGATCCTCGATGAAAATCGGGTCCGGATCGACCTGGGTTTGAGGATAAGCCTCAGCGAGACGATCACAATCTTTCCAGTGGGTGACGCAGCGGCGGCCATCGAGCAGATCCGAGGCGCCCAGCAGGAACGCTCCGGTACACGTCGCCGCGACACGCCCGCATCTTTGGGCAGCAAGGCGAATGGCGCCGATCAGGCGATTATCGCGACAGGCATCGTGCACACCCTTGCCTCCACAGGCGATCAACGTACCCGCATCATCAAGTCCCACACCGGCCAGGCGGCGCGTATTGAGCGAAACCCCGGTGTCCGTCTCCACGGGGCCGCCATAAAGCGAGGCGAGGGTTGTGGTGTAGGCCCCGAATCCCAGGACCTCATTGGCGTCCGCGAAGACCTGCAAAGGGCCCGTAATATCGAGCATTTTCACGCCATCGAAGGTGATGAAGGCGATGCGGCGTGGCTCAGAAGTGTGTGTGGCAGAAAACGTGGGCATGTTGGCGTTTGTGCCAAAAACATCTCGCGATATCTAGGGATTTTGTTGGTTAAGGTGTGGAGAAAATGATGTCTGCCAGTGAAATCAAAGAGGTTATCAACACAACCTGCCCCTGGTCCGGCCATCCGGTCAGCCAAGACAGCCTTGCACGCTATCGCGGTGAGGTGGTCGGTTTTTGCAATCCGGGCTGTCGCGACAGGTTCAAGACAGCGACCCGAGCCTTTGACGCCCTGATAGATCAGTCCGTAGGCAGGGCGTCGAGATAATCCCGGACCTGGCTGAAAACCGCGTCGAACATGTCTTCGGTCAATCGCCCGGTATTCGTGTTGTACCGCGAGCAGTGATAGCTGGAAAACAGACGTAGCGTGCCGTTTGGGCCCTCGATATCGGCTGCTCCGGCATGCATGAACTTCACTGACGAGATCTTGTGGCCCAGCGCGCGCAGCGTGTTGTCATGCGCGATCTTGCCCAGAACCAGCACGGCCTTGAGCCGGGGCAATTGCGCAAAACGCTGGCTGAGGAAGGGGCGGCAGGCATTGGCTTCTGCGCCGACCGGTTTGTTTTCCGGCGGCACGCATCGCACTGCATTGGTGATCATCGTATCGACCAGCGCCAGACCGTCATCGGCATGGGACGCGTATTTGCCTGTTGTGAAGCCGAACTTGCCTGCGGTCTTGTAGAGCAGGTCGCCGGCCCAGTCCCCGGTGAAGGGGCGGCCGGTGCGATTGGCGCCGCGAAAACCCGGGGCCAGGCCGACGACCAGGAAACGCGCATCCTCATGTCCAAAGGATGGTACCGGTGCATTGAACCAGTCGGGATAAAGCGCGGCGTTTTTCTCGCGGAACTCGACGAGGCGAGGGCAGAGATCGCAGTCCAGCGGTGCTTCGGCGAGTGTGGTCATGGCTCAGGCCTTCCGTCCGAACGCGTCTTCCAGATCAAGTATTTCAACAAAATTGTCAGCAGCCCGTCGCAATTCATCGGCGATCATGGCCGGCCGGGTTTTCAGCGAGGAAACGACCGTCACGCGAACGCCGCGGGCCTGGGCCGCCTTCACCGCCCGGCAGAAATCGCCATCGCCGGAAAACAGGATGATGTGATCGAGATAATCAGCAGCCTCAATCATGTCGACGGCGATCTCGATATCCATATCGCCCTTGATGCGCTTGCGGCCCTGGTCATCGGTAAATTCCTTGGCCGGCTTGGTAACGAGGCTGTAGCCATTATAGTCCAGCCAGTCGACGAGCGGTTGCAAAGGGTTGTAATCATCCTGTTCGATGAGGGCGGTGTAGTAATTCGCCCGGATCAGGCGGCCTTGATTTTCGAAATGGGTGCGGAGCCGGCTGAAATCGATGTCGAATCGGAGTGCGCGTGTTGTTGAATGCAAATTGGCGCCGTCAATAAAGATGCCGATGCGTTCATCGGAATAGAGTGTCATCTGGGAAATGCCTGGTTGGAAAATGGCTGATGCGAATAAACAAAATATGAGATCCGGCGGAGTATATATCGGGCTGGGCGCCAATCTAGCCCGGGATGGTTTTACGCCGGCACAGACGCTTCAGGCGGCGATTGATGAGCTGCACAAGCTGGCGGGGCCTGTTGTCGCCCAGTCCTCGTTCTGGTCCAGCCCGGCCTGGCCGGATCCTGCTGACCCGGCTTACACCAATGCCGTGATCGAGCTTGACACGCAGCTGTCTCCGGATCGCCTGCTTGATATCATGCAGGCAATCGAAAACGTGTTCGGCCGCGTGCGGGAAAGGCGCTGGGCGTCACGGACGGTTGATCTGGACATTATTGATTTTCGCGGACTGAATCGATCCGATGAGCGACTGGATCTGCCTCATCCCAGAGCGCACGGTCGGGCCTTTGTCATGCTGCCGCTCTCAGAGATTGCGCCGAGCTGGAATGATCCGGTCTCCGGTCGCAAGATCGAGGATCTGGTGGCTGCTCTTGAGGCCGGCGATCGGGCGACGACATCGCGGCTGGAAGTTGCGCTGTAATCTCTGATGAATTCCTGTCCGCAAGCACTTGCTATTGCAGGCCGTCAGGGATAGGTAACGCGGTTCCAAGCTTCAGCGTTGGCTTAAGGAGATCGCGCGCATGGCTCGCGTTACTGTCGAAGACTGCATCGAAAAAATCCCGAACCGTTTCCGTCTGGTCCTGATGGCGGCGCATCGCGCTCGCAACATCTCAGCAGGTGCCGCTCTGACGATCGATCGCGATAATGATAAGAACCCCGTTGTGGCTCTCCGCGAAATCGCTGACGAGACGCTGGATATGGACATGCTGAAAGACAGCCTGATCACCGGCTTGCAGCGTGTCTTGCCGTCCGAGGACGAAGACGATGCCTCGGATGCTCCGGCGCCGAAAGTGGCCATGGAAGCGCTGCCCGCTCCGGCAATCGAGCTGGATGAAACGGAAATGCTCAAAGCCCTCCAGGCTGACCGGGACGGCGCGCCTGACGGCCGCCTTTAAGCTCCCTTGAGTTCGGGCGCGACGTCAAAAGAACTGGCTTCGCCGCCGCCCGCCATTCCCAGCGCGGACGAGCTGGTTGACCGTATCCGGAATTATTTTCCGCAGGTCGACGGCGACTATGTGCGCAAAGCCTATGACTTTGCGGAAGAGGCACATCGGCCTCAGCGACGGCAGTCCGGCGAACCCTATTTTGCGCATGTCGCTGCGGTGGCGATGATCCTTGCCGATTTGCGCATGGATGTCGCCACTGTCTGCACCGGCCTGCTCCACGATACTGTGGAGGATACACCGGCGACCCACGAACAGCTGATTGAGCTGTTTGGTGAAGAGGTGGCCAATCTGGTCTCCGGTGTGACCAAGCTGGGTCAGATGGAGCTGCGCTCCAAACGCACCAAACAAGCGGAAAACCTGCAAAAACTCGTCGTCGCGATTTCCGACGATGTGCGGGTTTTGATCGTCAAGCTGTGCGACCGCCTGCACAACATGAAGACGCTGGACGCGATTGGCCGTGCGGAAAAGCGTGAACGCATCGCGCTGGAAACCCTGGAAATCTACGCCCCCCTGGCGCGCCGGATCGGTATCAACCGGGTCTGTGTCGAGCTGGAAGATCTGGCCTTCAAACACGTCAATCCGGCCGCCTACGAATCCATCACGCGCCGCCTCAAGCTCGTGCGCGATGAACATACCAAGGAAGTCGCCGCTGTTTCCGAGGCGATCACTCGATTGTTGATGGGCTATGGCATTGATGCACGGATTTTCGGCCGTCAAAAGCGCGCCTATTCGATCTGGCGCAAGCTGGAACGCAAGGGGCTGACCTTTGACGAGATCGCCGACATCTATGCTTTCCGCCTGATCGTTCCCCATCCGGATGATTGTTATCGGGCGATGGGCGTGATTCACCAGACATGGCGCTGTGTACCGGAGCGCTTTCGGGATTTCATCTCTGTTCCCAAGCCGAACAATTATCGCTCGCTGCACACGACGGTCATCGGTCCGAACAGCGTGCGTATCGAGTTGCAGATCCGTACCGAGGAAATGGAGTCTGTCGCTGAAAGCGGTGTTGCTGCGCATTGGCGTTACAAGAACCAGACTTATAAATACGATCCGGACGCGGCCCAGGCCGCCGGAGGTGATCCGCTGGAGCGCCTGCGCCCCTTCGTGGAAATTCTCAACCAGGGCGGGGACCCGGACGAGTTTCTCGAGCACGCCAAGCTCGAGATGTTCGCCGACCAGGTCTATTGCTTTACCCCCAAGGGTGATCTGATCTCCTTGCCGACCGGCGCGACCCCGCTGGACTTTGCCTACGCGGTTCATACCGAGCTGGGACACACCACCGTCGCGGCCAAGATCAATGGCCGTGAACGCCCGCTGCGCACGCAATTGCGCAATGGAGATGTGGTGTCGATCGTAAAGGGTGGCGTTCGCCAACCGCCAGCCGGCTGGGA
>JBELMP010000177.1:0-4550 GCA_042095695.1 Maricaulis sp.
GCTTCTTGACCTCTGCTTCCAATCCGAAATTCGCCTTTCTTGCGAGCCCCAAGACTGGCGAAACAGCGGCCAAGGCCCGCCTCGAGTAGCGCTATGGATCCGTGTCCATGTATGACGCGGATATCCTTGTTGCGCTTGGCGGCGACGGGTTGATGCTCGATGCGCTGCACACATCAATCTCCACCGGCGCGCAGGTCTACGGGATGAATTTCGGTTCTGTGGGCTTCCTGATGAATGATTTTCAGGAAGATGATCTGCCCGCCCGAATCGCCGACGCTGAGCCCGCACGGATCCACCCGCTGCGCGCAACGGGCGAGGATGTTCACTGCAATCGCTTCGAAGCCTTGGCCATTAATGAAGTGTCATTGCTGCGCGAAACCCGTCAGACCGCGAAAATCAAAATCCTGATCGATGAAACAGAGCGCCTCGAAAACCTGCAGGCGGACGGCGTGCTGGTTGCGACCCCCGCAGGGTCCACGGCCTACAATCTGTCCGCTCACGGCCCAATCCTGCCGCTCGATTCCAAAATCCTGGCGCTTACGCCGATCAGCGCGTTTCGGCCACGTCGATGGCGCGGGGCGCTGCTGCCGCATACTGCTAAAGTCGGGTTCGAGATTGTGGAACCGAGTTACCGCCCGGTTTCAGCGGTTGCTGACAACAAGGAGTTTCGCGAAGTCGTCCGGGTCGATGTGGAGGAGGCCTCTGACATCACCTTGACCATGCTGTTCGACAAGGATCGCGACCTGACCGAACGCATTCTCACGGAACAGTTCCAAAATTGACGGATTTAGTCAGCCGTTAAGCAAGCTGCGCTAGTGTGCGTCCAACCTTGTCCTGCTTGGTGGCGAAACGAATGTGCAGCGCAGCCGTAACAGACTATTCTGATAAGCGCGTCATCCTGGTGGATGATAATGCTGCTTTGCGCGGCCTGCTGCGTGCGGCCCTGCAGAGCTTTGGCTTCCAGCGTGTGGCCGAGGCTGACAGTGTCGATGCTGCCCTTACCAATTTCACGACACAATCATTCGACCTCGTCATCACCGATTGGAAGATGAGTCCGCGCGACGGTATTGATCTGGTGCGAGAACTGCGCCGGCCGGCAGCCAGCCCCTCGCCTTTCATCCCGATCATCATGCTGACCGCCTATTCCGATGGTGAGCGGATCAAGCAAGCGCGCGATGCGGGAGCGACCGCCTTTCTGGTCAAGCCGTTTACCGCGAGCAGCCTGGCGACAACGATTCGCGAGGCCTTTGAAGATCAACGTGAATTCATCACCACGACCGACTTTTTCGGCCCTGACCGTCGCGCAACACCGCGCTCGGAACAGGACGATTCAAACCTTCACCTGACAGCCACCCGCTAGGAGTGTTTCCATGGCCAAGCCCCAGCAAGACGCTGAAATCATCAATCCGCCCAACATGCTGCAAATCAAGATCGGCGGTCCGATCAGTGGTGGCGATCTTCACCTGATCGAAAAGGCTGAAGAGGCGATGAAAGACCTGCGTTCCGATTTCGGGGCTTGGCTTGAAGAGGAAGTCACCAAGCTGGAGGCGGCGGGCAAGGCGGTTCGCAGTGCGGGGCTCAAGGGCGATGAGGGCGAACAGCTGTTTATCCGCGCCCACGATCTGCGCGGCCTTGGAACCACCTATGAGTTTCCGATCATCACCCGCCTCGCCAAATCTCTGACCAAGCTGATCGACATGCCGGAAAAGCGCGAAGTGGCATCAAAGGGCCTCGCGCTTGCACATGTTGATGCGATCCGCGCTGCGCTCAGCCAGAATATTCGCGATACCGATGATACCGTAGCCGCGGCGCTGGCTTCAGAATTCGAGACGCAGACGAGCGAGTTCGCCAAGCCGTGGGATACCGACTAGTCCGGAATAGAAATTGCCAGGTGATTATCAGCCAGCCGCTCGCAAGGGCGGCTGGTTTTCTTCATCCATACGGTCGAGAATATAATTGAGATCCTCGTCCGGAATGCCCTGAAAGCGCGTGATCGCGCGTTCGGCAAGCGCCCGGCGGAAGCGCTCGCGCCCTTCCCGGTCAGCGGGCACTTCCATCGAGTGATAGACGTCAATCGCGGCGCGAATGGCCGGATAAAGCCGCGGCGGCATGCCGGTGCGATCATAGATCGCGCGCAAGCCCAGCGGGCCGGCATCATGGACCAATAGCCAGGAACGGCTGTGCGACACGCCGGCAAGCTCTGCGAAGGCATGTTCCACAAATTCGACATGTCCGCGCAGCATGGCGCGCAGAATGAGCGACGGCGTCAGACGGCTATTCATGCGCAATTGCTGCACGAAATGGGTCGGATCATGAGCAAGGCCGGCCTGCTCGACGAGATCAATCGTGGCCCGCTCACGTGTCGCTTCAGACAATTCCACAGCCAGCTGCGGCGGCAGGGCGTGTTGAGTGACCAGGCGCTGCATCGCCTCACCGGAGATATGCGCGATCAGTTTCTCAGTGATGTCGAGCGGCAGGTGCGACCGCGCGACGAAGGCATCCATGACCGCCGGATTCTCACAGAAATTGGCAAAGGCGCTCTCATAGGCTTTTTGGTCAAACTCGGCGCCATCATTGGACGCGGCGATCCCGACCGCTTTCGTGTCACCCGTCTCGATCAATTCATTGACGACAGGGCTCGGCACATCCTTGCGCGCTGCAATCGCGCAAAGCTTCTCGGTACCGGAAGCCTTTACGATCGAAACCAGATCATCCGCATCAAGGACAGGCGATGACAGCAGGACGGGCGTGGCGACGGCCTCAACATCGGCAGCGAGCTTCATCGCAACATCGTGCGGAAGATGCTTGGACTGGCGCAGCGTGACAGCAAGTGCCCGGCGCACCAGCTCGGCACTGTCATCGACAATAAGTCCCAGAATGCGTTCGGCGGCGGCGCGTTCACCCTCAGGCAGATCGACCTCATCGATCCGGCGGCAGATCTTGCGCACAGTCAGCGCGCGCTCTTCCGGGTCGGTGCCGCGAACAAGGCGGCGAATATCTTCATCTGTCAGGCGATTGCGAAGTGTCACAACACTCATGGCGGCCTCTCGAAGCAAACTCTATAGCCGGTCGAATCTAAGTCCGACATGCTTAATGAAAGCTTGCCAAGCCGCGCGGGAATTAAGCTTTGCGATCCCGGTCTGATCCCGGAGCCTCCAGCGAGGCGAGGATTTCCACCAGAACCGGCGACAATTCCCCTCCCCCAGGCTGGAAAGACCCCGGATTAACCGGCATTGGCGCGCTGACCGAGCGCGCACCAATGCCCGGACCGGGCTCATCGACCAGGCGAAGGCCCTGAATGCCGGGCGTGTTCTGACCGGTGAGATTGGCCAACACATCGGCGGCACTTCGCGGGCGACCGCTCTCATAAAAGATCGCGCGATTGGCAGCGGCCGCGGCGGGAAAAAGATGATCTGCGCGTTGACCCGGATTGTCGGCCGCCGCTTCAATCAGGCTTGCGGCACCGTTCGCTCCCAGAAAATGCGCTGCATAGAGCTCGCCGCCCGTCGCCGGACGTCCTGTGCGAGCCTCGATCACCGCTGCATTCTCTGAAGCCAGCTCGCCGGCCATACGGGCCGAAGCCTCCGCATCGAATCGAAGATTGAGGATTTCCTCACGCAAACGAGGATCTTCAACGTTGTAACGGCCATTGGCATCGCGCTCAATTGACTGGGCGAGCGCCCCATAGCCATGAGATTGCCCGTGGCGCTCCATCATGCCCAGCCAGGTCTGTTCGATGAATTGAAACATGCCGGCAGCACTGGATGTGCGCGCCTCGGCCCCGGTATCGAAATTGCTCTCCCGGGCAGCGGTCGCGAGCAGAAAGTCGAAGTCTGCGCCAGTCGCCTGCGCTGCATCCCGGATCAGGGATGTCGCGAATTCCGGAGCCTGAATGTCGACGCGACCAACCATGAATCATCCTCTGCTGACGATACGAATCGACGTCGAGACTCCGCTGCACGCACTAATCCGGGGTTAACACGCGTCTCTTGTTCTTGGTCTGCGGCGCGTGCTGCGCTATCGTTAAGTGTGAGGGAGACGCACACGAGGAGAAGACAAATGAACCTTCAGCCACTTGCCGCCCGTCTGGCGGCCATCGTGAGCCTGCCCCTGACCATGGCCGTGATGACCGCGCCTGCCGCGACCGCCGACGAACCCGTCAATGTCAGAGCGATCAATGGCTATGTCGTGATCGACGAGCAGCACATCGCGCTTCGCGGCGGCGCCAGCCGCACCTATCTGGTCACACTCCGGCGGCGATGCTTGGGGCTCCGGGGTTCGACCCGGATTGGCACCAGTTTCGAGAATAATGGCCGCATCACCATGCCGCGCGCGGAATACATTCTGAATGACCGCGACCGCTGCTATCTCGATAGCATCGAGCAGGTCGAAAGCGTCGACGCAGCGCGGGCGCTTGTTGCCGAACGCGCCGAGGATGAACAGGCCTCCTGAGGCTTCGCACCCTTAGTTATTCAGTTCGCGTGCCCGGCGATTTCCGGGCGAGGCTCCCGATCGCTGGATGGATGTGCTGCCTGAAATCACCCAAAGCG
>JBELMP010000178.1:0-4536 GCA_042095695.1 Maricaulis sp.
TGCACCGGGCCTTGGCGGCGGCCACGGCCCGGTTGATCATTTCTGGATGCTTCGGGGCTGACGCCGCGCCAGCCACACGCCGCTCAGAATAACCGCCAATGCCAGCAAGGCGGTCCAGCCAATGGTCTCGCCGATGATTACCCCGGTGATCAGGGCGGCGATGGGCGTCAGATAATTCACGATTGCGAGAAAGCCCGGCCCGGCCGTGCGCGCGACATGCATCAGCATCACAGAGGCGATTGCGGTGGGCGCGATCGCCAGCCAGGCGACGGCACCCCAGGCGCTGACCGGAACGCTTTCGATCTGCATGAATTCAGCCAGGCCGAAGGGCAGGGCGATGAGGGCGGCCATGATCAGCATGCCTGCACCTGAGACCGATGGCGACGTCTCCGGCAGCAGCCGGGCGAGAATTGCATTGATCGAATAGCAGGCAGCCGCGCCGAGAACAGCGAGCTGCGAGACCAGGTCGGGCCCGCCGACATTTTCAAGCGCTGTCGGCCCGAGCAGGATGATGACGCCAACAAAGCCGATCAAAAAGCCAAGAAGCTTGTGCAGGCTCATGCGTTCACCGGGTACGAAGACATGCGCCAGGGCGATGGTGATCAAGGGCATGACGGCGACCAGGATTCCTGTCAGCGCACTATCAAGCGTCTGCTGACCCCACGAGATCAGGTAGAAGGGCAGGGTATTGCCGAACAGGCCCAGCGCAATGAACCAGAGCCAGCGCACATCGCGCAGTCCGGGCATGCGTCGCCCGCGCAGCAGCGCCCAGGCCAGAAGGAGGGTCGCCGCGCCGGAAATCCGGATCAGGATCAGCGCTGCCGGCGGCAGATAGATCACGGCATGCTTGATAAAGGCATAGGCTGATCCCCACAGCAGGGTCAGAATTCCCAGCAACAGCCAGTGTTCGATCGTCGGATGGGGCGGCGAGGACGGGTTGGACATGCCCTCAGGCCGCAATTCGTGCAGGAACCATGGTGAAGCCTCTTGCCCGGCCCGGTCAGCGGCGTCAACGTGCTGGCTGACTCGCATTCTGACCTTTTCAGGGAGACACTGACCGTGTCCGATATCACGACCGCCGCTTCTGAAACCCGTTTTCCCAAACCTGTCCTCAAGCCCGCCGATCCGCGCTTTTCCTGCGGACCGGTCAAGAAGTATCCGGGCTGGAGCTGGGACGCGCTGGCCGAGGCCCAGCTTTCGCGCACCCACCGGGCCGGCGCCGCCGTGGCGCGCATCCAGGAAAGCCTGGAACGGACCAAGGCCTTGCTCGATCTGCCGGAGGATTATCATGTCGCGCTTATCCCGGGCTCGGATACAGGGGCGATGGAAGCGGCCATGTGGTCCCTGCTCGGCGCGCGCGGTGTCGATGTGTTCAGCTGGGATGTCTTCGGCAATCGCTGGACGCTGGATGCCCGCGACGAGCTGAAGCTGAAAGATCTCCGTGTCTTCCAGGAACGCGCCGGCGTGCTGCCGGACATCTCCCAGTATGACAAGACGCGCGATGCTGTCTTCACCCTGAATGGCACCGCCGCAGGGGTTTGGATACCCGGCTATGACTGGATTGCCGAGGATCGCGAGGGGCTGACTATTTGCGATGCCACTTCCGGGGCGTTCGCGGTGGATATCGACTGGTCCAAGATCGATGTCCTGACCTTCTCCTGGCAGAAATGCATGGGCGGCGAGGCGCAGCATGGCATGCTGATCATGGGGCCGCGCGCCATTGAACGGCTGAACACGCATCGCCCGAACTGGCCCATCCCCTCCGTCTGCCAGCTGCACAAGAAGGGCGAGGCGAATATGGCCCTTTATCAGGGGTCGACGATCAATACGCCGTCCCTGATGGCGGTTGAGGATTATCTGGCCGCGTGCAAATGGGCTTCAAAAATCGGCGGGCTGGACGCGCTGATCCAGCGCCGCGTCGATAATTTCGCCGTCCTGGATGAATGGGTGCAAAGCGCCGCCTGGATCGATTATCTCTGCGAAACCGAAGCGCATCGCTCGCAAGTCTCGGTCTGCCTGAAATATACCGACACGCAAGTCCTGGGCCTTGATATCGAGGCGCAATGGGCGTTCACCAAACAGATCATCTCCCTGCTGGAACGCGAGAATGCCGGTCTTGATGTCATCATGCACCGCGATAGCGTGCCGGGCATTCGCATCTGGTGCGGCCCGACGGTTGAGCGTGATGATTTGGCCGCACTCGGTCCCTGGCTTGACTGGGCCTATGGGGAAGCGCTGGACGCGCTGGCAGCAAAAGAGTAGGCATTGAAATCCAATTTCTTAACGCGTCAGGGGGAGACATGACTCGTTTTTTGACCGCAGCGGCAATCGCTGCGTTGATGTCCGGCTCGGCGCTTGCCGGCGGGCATGACGGGACGGAATTCCGCTTTGGCATTACCGGCCATGACCTGGCTGACCATGTCGAGGATGGCCCGAACGTCACCGTTGAGCTTTTGTTCGCCTCGCCGGATTTCCTCGAGGGAATCTGGTCGCCGCGCCCCTTCATCTATGGCTCTTTCAATACCAATGGGCTGACGAATTTCGGCGCGACAGGTCTTGCCTGGGACTGGGAGATCGCCGAGAATCTCAATTTCGAATTCACCACCGGCCTGTCTTACAATGACGGTGTTGACGACATCGATCCCAATTCCAGCCCGTCCGATCCGACGCGGATCCGGCTGGCGACAACGCGCGCTTTGCTGGGCAATTCCATTCTCTTCTACAATGGTCTGGGACTGGATTATGAGCTCAATGAGCGCTGGGCGATCGGTGCCTATTATGAGCATATTTCGCACGGCCAGATCCTGGCTTCAGGTCGCAACCAGGCGCTCGACAATGCCGGTGTCCGCCTGAGCTATCGCTTCGGGGATTAAGGCTCGCGGCTAACCCTGGTCTCCGCGCGCCGCCTCGGCCTCGGCTGCGCGCGGGTCGTCTTCCTGGCGCACGTAAATACCGGTGAAGACACCCTGCCAGCCGCCCTCGGCATCCTGCTGTTCGAAAAACTGCCACACCGTGCCGTCGTCCTGCGCCCTCCAGGTGCCGCGGAAACCGGCGCGGCTGTCGGACGCTATCGTGTAGGCCTCGCCGGTCAGCACCATCGCGCCGTCCTCGTTCAGCCCGCCGGCATAGTCGATATACCAGCCATTGCTCATCCAGACCTGGCGCCAGGCGCCGATCAGCGGATCGTAGATATTGATGCTGTCGCCGGCATTGCCGCTGGCGCCGACCCAGTGCTCGGTGATCAGGCAGCCGCCATTGATACGTTCGATGCGATTATGCCCGAGATAGGGACCATCATCAGGCGCGTAGACATTCCAGGTTCCGACCCAGAAGTCGAAATCATCATGCACGTCGGATGTGCAGGCCGGGCCGGGCTGCTGAGCGCCCGCGCTCGCTGCGAGGAAGCCTGCGAGAAGGCTGGATGTGAGGGTGATTTTTGCGGACATGACTTCCTCTCCCCTGGATACGTGCCGATATCCGGCAATCGACGGCAGAGTGTGCCAATCGGCTCGTCCGCGTGCAAATAGAACTGGTCCGCGTCACAGCTTCGTGACAAACATGCGCATCCCGTAATCATTGGAGACAGGCATGGCGAATGTGACCGTGGTGGGCGCCCAGTGGGGCGATGAGGGCAAGGGCAAGCTGGTGGACTGGCTGTCTCATCGTGCCGACGTCGTTGCACGCTTCCAGGGCGGGCATAATGCCGGTCATACGCTCGTCGTGGGCGAGAATGTCTACAAGCTCTCCCTGCTGCCCTCCGGTGTCGTACGCGGCAAGCTCTCCGTCATCGGTAATGGCGTGGTTGTCGATCCCTGGGCCTTTGTTGCCGAGGTCGAGCGGATCCGCGAGCAGGGCGTTGATATCACTGCCGATGTCGTGAAAATCTCCGAGACAGCGGCGCTTATCCTGCCGATCCACCGCGAGCTCGATGCCATGCGCGAGAATCGTGATGATGGCGAGGCAATCGGCACGACCCGCCGCGGCATCGGCCCGGCCTATGAGGACAAGGTGGGGCGCCGCGCCGTCCGCGTTGTCGACCTTGCCGATGAAGCAGCCCTGCGTGCCCGCGTGGCGGATATCCTTTTCCACCATAATTCCCTGCGCAAAGGCATGGGCCAGCCCGAGTATGAAGCCGACAAGCTGGTCGCAGAGCTGCTGGAGATCGCGCCGAAAATCCTGCCGTATGCCGCGCCGGTCTGGCGGGTGCTGCAGGAGGCGATCAAGGCCGATCAGAAAATCCTGTTCGAGGGCGCCCAGGGCGCCTTGCTCGACGTCGATCACGGCACTTATCCCTTTGTCACCTCATCCAATACCCATTCCGGTCAGGCGGCGGCGGGCACTGGCGTTGGCCCCAAGGATGTCGGCTATGTGCTGGGCATCGCCAAGGCCTATATGACGCGTGTCGGCGAGGGGCCTTTCCCGACCGAGCTGCATGACGAGATCGGTCAGCGCATTGGCGAACAGGGCCATGAATTCGGCGTGGTCACCGGGCGCAAGCGCCGCTGCGGCTGGTTCGATGCCGTGATCACACGCCAG
>JBELMP010000179.1:0-4523 GCA_042095695.1 Maricaulis sp.
GGATGGTGGGGTGTCTTCACGGGAAGACGGGTACACATTCGCGCCAAAGCCCTTAAGGAGAGGTTAATTGCTCGGTTCAAATTAGGGATTTGATTTATTGTCCTTGCCGAATCCCTAATGGAATCATCGAAATATCGGTCTTGGCCTTCACTGCAAATTCACCCTAGAATTCCGGCTCTGTTTGCCTTGATGCGCCCGAATTACCGGATTCGTCCGGGGCGTGAGCGAATCGAATGATCGATGGAGAGATTTTGAAATGCGCGAATATGAGAGTTTCGGCGCCTTTTGGCCCTTTTATCTGCGCGAGCATGCTCAGCCGATGACGCGTATCTGGCATTATGTCGGCTCGACACTGGCGATTGCCGTCCTGCTCTTTGCCGTATTCAGCCGAAACTGGTGGCTGCTTCTCGCCGTGCCGCTGGCCGGGTATTTCTTCGCCTGGGTGAGCCATGCCTTTGTCGAGCGCAATAAGCCGGCAACTTTCACCTACCCGTTCTGGTCGCTTATCGCGGACTATAAAATGTACGGCCTCTTCCTAATGGGTAAGCTCGATGCCGAGCTCGACAAGGCCGGGGTGGCAACGGGATCACAACCCCCTCCGGGTGAAAACGCCTAGCAGGTCCTCACTCGTCCTCCGGCCGGCATGACCTATGTTGCTTACCATGTCGGGACAGGTCCAAATCGTCTGGTTCAAGCGCGACCTGCGGGTCGTTGACAATCCGGCCCTTTGCGCCGCAGCGGCGGCAGGGCCGGTCCTGCCAGTCTATATTGTGGAGCCGGATTACTGGCACTTGCCCGACACGTCGGGCCGGCAATACACGTTTTTGCTGGAGACGCTCGCCGAGCTTGGCCTGGCTCTGGCGGGCGCGGGATCTCACCTCCATTGCGAAACCGGTGCAGCAGAGCGCATCTTGCCGGCGCTCGCGAACACGCATGGCGCCATGACAATATGGTCGCAGGAAGAGACGGGTAATGACTGGACCTTCCAGCGCGACCGGCGGGTCGCCGCCGCTTTGCGGCATGCGGGTGTGACCTGGCATGAACTCCCGCAGCCGGGCGTTCACCGTCGCTTGGAGACACGCAATGGATGGGCCCGACGCTGGGACCAGGCCATGCAGAAACCGCGCCTCGCTACCCCGGCCTTGCAAGCGCCGCCCCGGCAAGCCTTGGCCCGGGATACGCATGACATTACACCGCCCAGCCCAGCCCGACTTGGCTTGAAGCCAGACAGGTGTCCGGAGCGCCAGCATGGCGGCCGTGAAGCCGGCCTGCAGGCGCTGCAGACATTCCTGGACGAGCGAGGACAGCCCTACCGGTCTGCCATGTCGGCGCCACGAGAGGGCGCGCAGCATTGCTCGCGTATCTCGCCCTATCTGGCATTGGGTGCAATTTCGATGCGCGAGGTGGCGCAGGCGGGCTGGCGCCGCCAGGCAAACCTGCCCGAGGGAGCGACCCGCCGCCAATGGTCAGGTTCGATGCGCTCTTTTATCAGTCGCCTGCACTGGCGCGACCATTTCATGCAAAAGCTGGAATCCGAACCGGAGATCGAATGGCGTGACATGCACCCGGGGCTGCGCGGGCTTCGTCCCGATGATGCCGATCCGGAGACGCTGGAGGCCTGGGCGACGGGTGAAACCGGGATTCCATTCATCGACGCCTGCATGCGCAGCCTGATCGCTACCGGCTGGATGAATTTTCGCATGCGAGCGATGCTGGTCTCTTTCGCCAGCTATCATCTCTGGCAGCCCTGGCAGGCCAGCGGCTTGGTACTTGCCCGCTATTTCACCGATTATGAGCCGGGCATTCACTGGTCGCAGGTGCAGATGCAGTCGGGGACGACAGGGGTGAATGCGATCCGGATCTATAACCCGATCAAACAGGGGCGGGACCAGGATCCGGCCGGTCAGTTTATCCGCGACTGGATCCCTGAACTTGCGGATTTGCCGGATGATTTCATTCACGAACCCTGGCGATGGCCCGACCGCTCAGATCTGGCTGGCTATCCGGCCCCCATTATCGATGTGGAGCGGGCCGGGCGGGCAGCGCGAGAGCGCATTTTTGCGGCGCGGCGGGGCGAGGGGTTCAAGACCGCCAGCCAGGCGGTACTGGCCCGCCATGGTTCGCGCGCGCGCCGAAAAACGTCCAATCGGTCGGATCCTTCCAAGCAACTGACGCTGGAGCTTTGATCATGTCGCGCCATGTCTCCCGACGCGCCAAACCGTCCAAGGTCTGCCCTGTGTGCCAACGTCCATTTGAGTGGCGGAAGAAATGGGAAAAGATCTGGGATGAGGTGAAATATTGTTCCGAGCGCTGTCGCCGCAGCCGTCACAGCTGATCCAGCACGGCGCGTGCGCGGTCCAGATAGGCCAGGCGCTTTTCATCACTCATCCTGTCCCAGTTGCGATAGACCGGCCCGAGTCTAGGATTGCCGCGCAGGAGCTCCTGATTGCGATCCAGAAAATCCCAGTAAAGACTATTGAACGGACAGCTCTCGGGCCCGGTCTTGTCCTTCACATTAAAGCGGCAATCGCCGCAATAATCCGACATCCGGTCGATATAGGCGCCGCTTGCAGCATAGGGTTTCGAGCCGAGCAGGCCGCCATCGGCAAATTGCGACATGCCGATCACATTCGGGGCCTCAACCCATTCATAGGCATCAGTGTAAACCGCCAGATACCATTCATGCACCGCATGCGGGTCGATGCCGGCAAGCAGGGCGAATGTGCCCGTGACCATCAGGCGCTGGATGTGGTGCGCATATCCCTCGCGCAGGGTCTGACCGATTGCCTCACGCATGCAGCGCATATCGGTGTCTCCATCCCAGTAAAAACCGGGCAGGGGCCGGGTCGCGCCCAGCGCATTGCGCCGCACATAGTCCGGGCCTTCGCGCCAATAAATACCGCGCACATATTCACGCCAGCCAATAATCTGGCGGATATAACCTTCCACCGCATTCAGGGGCGCGCGACCGGCATGGTATTCCGCTTCCGCGCGCTGACACAGATCCAGCGGATCGAGCAGGCCAACATTGAGATAGGTGGACAAAAGAGAGTGCCACAAGAAGGCCTCACCGCTGAGCATCGCATCCTGGTAGTCACCGAATTCCGGCAGGGCGTGACGCATGAAATGATCCCGCGCCTGTTCGGCATCAGCGCGCGTGACAGCGAGGTCAAAGGGTTCAAGTGATCCCACCGATCGTGGAAAGCTGACCTCCACAAGGTCGAGAACAGCACGGGTGACCTCATCGGGCTGGAAACGAAGCGGCTGTGGCATGAAGAGGTTGCCCGAGGCCGGTTTCCTGTTGTCTGCGTCATAATTCCATTTCCCGCCTTCCGGCTTGTCCCCGTCCATCAAGAGACCGGTACGCCGACGCATGTCCCGATAAAAATACTCCATGCGCAATTGCTTGCGCCCATCGGCCCAGGCCTCAAAATCGGCATGTGAGGCGAGAAAGCGGGTGTCTTCTGCGAGCGTGACAGGGGCCTTCAGGGCCGCTGACCAACCTTCCATGGATGTTCGCAACCGCCACTCGCCCGGCTCGGTGATTATCAGGCGCTCATAATCCGCTGTTTGCCAGTGCGCCGCGACCGCGCTGAACAGGCTCGCATCGGGCTCCGCGCCATAGGCGCGATAGTGAACGCGCCAGCCCTGCGCACGCAGTTCGGTCGCGAAATGCCGCATGGCCGAAAAGCAGAAGGCAATTTTCTTTCGATGGTGTGGCACATAATGCGCTTCCTCGAAAACCTCGGCCATGAGGATTTCGGCGGTCTGCGGCGAGCGCCCAGTCAGGGCAGACAAGTTCGCGCTCAGCTGATCGCCGAGAATGAGTATCAGGTCCATCTCTGCCCTTCCCAATTTCCGTGTGAAGTGTACGTCCCCGAACGAGTGCTGGACTTCACGGAGATCACAAGAATGCTCGATGCAGACAGCCAGGCCGTCATTATCGGCCAGACCGGCGCGATCGGTGGTGCACTTTTTGATGCGCTGATTGATCGCTACGGGGCGGACCGTGTCACCGGGTTTTCGCGCCAGTCAGACCCTGCGCTCGACCTGCTTGATGAGACGTCCATCAAGACGTGTGCGGCAAGGCTGGCGGCGCGTGAGCGGCCGGTCGGTCTCGTCTTCGACGCAACGGGCTATTTGCATGGACAGGGCTATATGCCGGAGCGTTCCTGGCGGGAGGTTGATCCGGAACACCTGATGCTGGACTATCGCTTGAACGCTATCGGTCCGGCGCTGCTGATGAAGCATTTTCTGCCTCTGCTGCCGCGCAAGGGTCGCTCGATTTTCGCCAGCCTCTCGGCGCGCGTCGGGTCGATCGAGGATAATCGCCTGGGCGGCTGGCACAGCTATCGGGCTTCGAAAGCCGCGCTCAATCAGCTCATTCGGACCCATGCCATAGAATTGGCGCGAAAGAAGCCTGATGCCATCTGTGTTGCGGTCCATCCGGGAACTGTCACCAGCGCCTTGTCAGAACCCTTCTCGAAATCCGGACTTGCGGTACGGGCGCCCGAGGTCGCCGC
>JBELMP010000180.1:0-4502 GCA_042095695.1 Maricaulis sp.
TGGGCGAAGCCTAGTCGCCGACAGACAGCCTGCAAAGCCGGTGCACAGAACGCTCGCTCTTTTAAAAGAGGCAGCGGGTTCAGCCGCTGCCTCTTCATTCACAAAAGCTTGAAGCCCGGCCGACTTGAGATTTGCGATACGGGCCACGATCTAGCGGTGGACGCCGACTGGGCGCCGTGACATGGAATTGACGACAATGACCGAGTTTACGCTCCATACTCCGGAGACGGCCCCTGAGGCCGCCAAGCCTCTGCTTGAGAAATCGCTGAAGTCCTTTGGCATGATCCCCAATCTACATGCCGTTATGGGCGAGGCACCAGCCACGCTGGAAGCCTATCAAACCCTGGGCGGGCTGTTCCAGGCATCAAGCCTGACGGCTGTCGAGCAGAATGTTGTCTGGCTGACAATCAATGTCGAACATAACTGCCATTACTGCGTCCCCGCCCACACGGCGATTGCGCTCTCCCAGAGCGTGCCGCAGGACGTCGTCGATGCGCTGCGCGAGGAACGCCCGCTGCCGGACACGAAGCTGGAGGCCTTGCGTCAATTCACGCTCTCGACCGTGCGCAATCGGGGAGTGGTCGATAATGCCGAGGTCGAGGCTTTCCTCAGTGCCGGCTATAGCAAGGCCAATCTTCTCGACGTGGTTCTCGGCGTGTCCCACAAAGTCCTGTCGAACTATGTGAACCATTTCGCCGATACGCCAGTGGATGACGCATTCGCTCGCTTCGCCTGGGAAAAGGGCGCGACCGTATCCGCCGAATAGATCTGGAATAAGCAAAACGGGGAGGCCAGGCCTCCCCGTTTTTTTCATTGGATACAAAGGGTCGCTAGAAGCTGTAATTCAGCATGATGGCGAAGCGTTCCCGTGAAGCCGGTCCGGCTGATCCGCTGCTGTAATCAGCATATTTGGCCTGCAGGCTGACACGCTCGCTGAGACGTCCGCCGAACACGATGTCGATCTCGTCACCAAGATCGGATCCGTCCTGTTCGCCTTCATAGGTATGCAGGATGATCTGCAGATTGCGGGCTGAGAGCCACTGGCCGTCGCCAAAGCCAAAGCGCGCGCCAGCATACCAGTCCTGAACCCCGACCGCAGGCGTGACCAGGAAGACGTCTGCAAAGCCCTGGAATTTATGCAGGGTCGCCAGCGGCGTTGAGAAGCCGCGGAACCCGTCACCCTCAAGACTTTCCACGCCGCCCCAGAAAGCATTGGAACCGGAGGTATAGCGCGCCTCGGCGCGCAGCATGGTGTGGGTGAAGCTTCCGGGATTATTCCCGTATTCGCTTTGGGTCGCATATTCCGCGAAATAGCTCAGCGCGCCATCGCCCAGCTCCACATTGGACTGCCAGCGAATGGCATAGGTCTGGGTCGACAGACCGGCGACGTCTTCATTCTCGAACCAGAGCCCGGTGAACTGCAGAACACCTGGTCCGGCATTACCACGAAGTTGGACGAAATGGGCATCCAGATCCCACTCCCCGCCAGCACTGTCATCGCCAAAAATACGATGGACGCGATCAAGATAGGCGTAGTCGGCCGTAATCCCGTCCGCCAGCTCCCAATTGACACGGACCGCGTCGAACGTCTGTTCGTTCTGGCGATAGCCGACATTTCCCAGATAGCGGGAATCGCCCATCACCAGCCGCTGCCGACCAAGTGTCAGACTGCCGCCATCGAACCCGTACTGGATCTGCGCACGGTTCAGCTCCGTCGCTTCGGGATCAGCGATAACGGGATAGGTCGTCGCACCATTGATGGTGTCATTAAAGTCATCGACCAGGTGAAGGATATTCTCACCTTCCACCAGAAGGGTAAAACCCTCCGCGAGTGCAGCAGTGACACCAAAGCGGTGGCGGGCAGTAAGCGCGTTTGCACGATCGGCAATGCCGTCCTGCTCCGCAGTTTCATAGCGAATGCGGCCGTCCAGATTGAACTCGACATCCGCCTGCGCCGCGACTGGCGCGGCCATCAAGAGAGCGCACCCGCCCAGTAACACCTTTTTCATGCCCAGCTCCCGCCTATTCGATTGTTATGACTTCGGCGACCTTTGCGTGACGCAGCAGGGTTTCCACCGCGCCGGTCGCACCGGAAAGTTTGAAGCTCTTGCCAGCCCCGGTGAGACGGTCATGGGTCATCAGCAGCAGGCCAATGCCCGACGAGTCGATGGCTTTCAGATCGCTGAGCTCATAATGAACCGCACCACTCTGGTCCTCGGCAAGGTTTCGCATCAAGGCCCGGACTTCGACCTGGTCATCAAAGGTGAATGTTCCGGAGAGGCGGACCAGCGTTTCGCTGCCCGTATCTATTCGATCGATAATCATACCTAGCCCCCAATTGCTGCGCGTGGCGCATCGTCCTGATTTACCGCATCCATTTCCGCAGCCGCTTCTTCCGCCTTTTCAGAGGCAATGGTCACAATCCGCGGGATTTCCAGACGCGCCAGCTCGGACATGTCGGCCATGTCATCGGCCGTCTGGGCAAAGCTGTCAGCCTCGGTCGAGACCTGTTCTGCAACCATCTGGATATCGGAGACGCCTTCGGCGACCTGGCTCGTCGCCTCCCGGGTTTGATCGACAAAGCCCAGGAAGCTGTCGGTGGAGGCGCGTTGCTCTTCCATCGCTGCGGAAACTGCCGTCGTCACTTCGCTCAGCGTATCAATAGCGGCGGAGATAGCGTCGATCGCCGAAACCGTATCATGCGTACGATCCTGGATGGAGCTGACGCGCTCTCCAATCTCGCTGGCCGAGGTATTGGTCTGGGCGGCGAGCGCCTTGACTTCTGCAGCAACGACAGCGAAGCCCTTGCCCGCTTCACCAGCACGGGCAGCCTCGATAGTCGCATTCAGCGCGAGCAAATTGGTTTGCTCCGCCAGACCGTTGATAATCTCAATGAATTCACCGATCTGGACCGCAGCATCGCGAAGCTCATTCACCGCCTCACTGGAGGTCGTTGCCTTGGCAACTGCATCGCGAACCAGCTCGTCAGAGCGGGCAATCTGGTTAGTCACTTCACCAATTGCGATGGTCAGCTGATTGGCCTGCTCCGCAGCATCAGCGGACTGCTGGCTGGAATTGCGGGCCCGCTCGGCAACCTTGCCGGCCTTTTCCATCGCATCATTCAGAGCGGTCTTCACCTCTCCGGACCGTCCGCGGATATCGCGCGCCGAGTCAGAAACACGGCCGAGTGAACGCTCGGATGCATCCCGGACGTCATCGGACATCTCGCGCATGGCCTGCGCACGTTCCTTCATCGCCTCGCGATCGCGCACGGACTCATGCTCCTGCAGACGGCGACGCTCCCGGCTATCCTCGAGGAAACGCTCCGCGGCCCGCGCAAGCACGCCAATCTCATCGCTATTCTTGAGCGCCGGGATTTCGACCTCTTCGGCTCCGGCAGTAATCCCGTCCAGGCATTTCGTGATCGCACGGATCGGTCGGACAACACCGATGGCCACCTGAATGGACAGCCAGGTCGTTGCCAGAGTGATTGCGATCGCAAGACCGATTGTCCACATCACATTCGTTCGTGCCTCAGAGAGCCTCTCCGTGGCTGTATCAATGAGATGAGCTGCGAAATCGGCCTCGACTTCCATCATGGCGTCAATCCGGCGCGTCGTCGCGTCGAACCAGAGACCGCCTTCTCCCTGCGGAATGGACGCGCCATATCCGCCCTGGTCGAGAATTTCACGATATTCAAGAACATCGGCCTCGGTCGGAGCAACAACATTCTCAAACCGAGACTGCCAGGCATCACCCGCCAGCGTATTGAACTCGAAGAGAAACGCGTCCTGTGCCGCCTGCAGCGAAGCGAGGCGTGCATGATTGGCTCGATTGACGCTGCCTGATCCGAGCGAGTTCGACCCAATGGCACGCTCAATCCCTGCCCGCTCCTTGGCAGACATCAAATTGAACAGGGAGATCATGCCTTCCGACAGGCCGCCGCCGGCGGCGACATCAACCTGATCAACAAAGGCTTCGAGTATGGAATTGATGAGCGCGGTATAGGGGGTCACGGTCTCGCCCAGGGAGAGCGTGAGACTTTCAACACTGGCGCGATGCGCATCAAGATCGGCAAGAGCCGAATTCACCACGCGAATCTGCCGCGCATAATCATCACCGAAACGGGCAACGTCATGCCCCTCCAGCGCGTCATAATACTGTTCGACAATCAGATCGGTCCGAACCCGCTGATCATTCAGCCGATCCACAAAGACGCCCTGCCCGCCTGAGCCGACAAAGCCGGCAGAATTGCCGCGCTCGCGCTGGAGCTCATGGATGACGGATGAGAGATTGCGACTGAAAGTGGTCAGCTCCGCGATATTCTCCATCCGGGTCGCATCAGCGCGATGCTCCTGCACGAAGAGAAAGGCGAAGGCGATCAAGCCGAGAATCGGTGCGCCGACGGCAATCGCGATCCTCTGAGCAACATTCAGTGACAGATTTTTCATTGGCTCGGCCCCAATTGGTTTCGCGCTAACACTCTTGATTCAGGGTTTCCG
>JBELMP010000181.1:0-4462 GCA_042095695.1 Maricaulis sp.
GCGGTCTCGACATCTTTCAACAGTTTCGGCCACTCCCGGTCGGGCGTGGCCGCAAGTGCGATGAATACATAGTCAAAGCCGGGCTGTCCGTGGAGAGGGAGTAGCAGCCGCGCCGTCTCCCGCAAACGCCGTTTGGCGCGATTTCTTGTCACGGCATTGCCAATTTTCTTGGTCGCCGTAAAGCCGACGCCACAATGCAAATCGCCGTCGCGCCGACGGGCCTGAATGACCACGCCGGTACGGACGGCTTTTTTACCTTTGGCGACATAGAGAAATTCGCGTCGCTTTGTCAGCCGCCTGACGGCCGAAGGCGTCGCGGACATCGTCCTTAGGCGGACAGGCGCTTACGGCCCTTGGCCCGGCGGCGCGCCAGAATCTGGCGGCCGGACTTGGTGGCCATGCGCGCACGGAAACCGTGCCGGCGCTTGCGGACGAGCTTGGACGGTTGGAATGTGCGTTTCACGGTGGCGCTCCATCGCGTTGAAATTAAGAGCGGCGGGTCATACGCGCGGCTTGGACCCACGTCAAGTCTAGACGCGGCTTTTCGCACATGCGATGGCCCGCATATTCGCAGTCGCTCCAAGTGCAATAAAGGCAGGATGATCGTCGTGCAATCGCCAAGAGGGGATGAAATTCTGCGCCGCCTGCGCGATCATTGGCGGACGGCACTGCTGTTGGGCCTGCTGGTGCTGGCGATCGGCCTGGCCGTTATCAGCGGTCTGACGCCGCAGGGCGTTTTGATTTTCATCGAGGATAATAGCGAGGCCCTGCGCCACTGGATCCAGGCGCATCCATGGCTCGCGGCCCTGGCCTATGCGCTTTTTTATACACTCGCGGTGACAATCTCACTGCCAGGTGCGCTCTGGTTCACGATTGGTGCTGGATATCTCCTGGGGGCCTGGATGGCGATTCCGGTCTCGCTGATCGGTGTCACGCTGGGGGCGAGCAATATTTTCCTGATTGCGCGCTATATTGCCGGAGAGGGGTTTCACGCGCGATTTCGCGGACGGATTGCGAGATTCGCGGAGGGCTTCCGGCGCGATGACTTCACCTACATGATCCTCTTGAGGATCACGCCCGTACCCTTCTTCCTGGTCAATGTCGCTGCCGCCCTGCTGGGCGCGCGGCTGAAATCCTATGTCGCAGGCACGTTTATCGGGGCGATCGCGCCGACGGTTTTATACGCCAATTTGGGCGCCGGGCTCGGTGAGCTGGTCATGGCCGGCGTTCGGCCGGGTCTGGCAGATATTCTGCGGCCGCAATTCCTCATCGTTCTGGGCATGGCATTGCTCTTCGCCTTCACGCCGCTACTGCACCGGCGCTGGGCACGCCGCCCCTCTATCAATGATCGCAAATCACAATAGGCTTGCCGGCGATGCAGGATGAAGATGACATGGTGATGCCCGATCCCCAGGCGAGGCCCGTTTTCGGGTTGAAGCGGCTGGCGCGTGCCCTGTTCGAAAGCCTGCCGGGACAATTATTGATGCTGATCGTGGCCTTTGTCGCTATCGGTCTGGTCCTTGTCTATTTCCCGGCCGTAACGGCCTATCGCCTGCAATGGATGGAGGACCGGGCGGAGGCCGCGCATCTGGCCGCACTGGCCGCCGATGTCGTCGATAACCAGGCCGAGATCGCCGCCATGACCGTGGAGGAATTGCTGGAGGGCGTGGGGGCTATCGCGGTTTCCCGTGTCCGCAATGATATCAACGAGCTGATGCTCTATGGCGGGCCGGTCAATGCGGTCCTGGTGGAAAGCGATCTGCGGACTGCAAGCTGGTGGGACCATTTGCGAGACACGGTGGACGTGCTCTTCGCGCCGCCCGGCCGGCTCTTGCGCATTCGTGCCGAACCGGACGGCCGCCCGGGTGAGGTCATCGATGTGATGTTGCAGGAGGACCCGCTGAAACAGGCGCTGGGGGCGTTCTCCCGGCGTATATTATTGGTCTCGGTTGTGATCGCCTTTGGCGTCGGTGCGGTCGTTTATTTCGCACTCTTCGTCCTATTCGTTCGTCCCATGCGGCAATTGGCCGGCGATATGATGCGTTTCAGCCAGGCGCCGGATGATTCGTCCCGGATGATCACCCCGTCCGGCCGGCGCAATGAAATTGGCCAGGCGGAAGCCGAGCTGGCGCGCATGCAGGCGGAAATCCGTCAGGCGCTGCAGCAGCGCGAGCGACTGGCCGCGCTGGGCGAGGCGGTCGCCAAGATCAATCATGATCTGCGCAATGTGCTTACCAGCGCCCAGCTCGTGTCGGACCGGCTCGCAATGGACAATGATGAGCGGGTCCGCAAAATGGGTGAGCGCCTTGTCCGCGCTGTCGATCGCGGGGTCCGCCTGTGTGAGGCGACGCTGGAGTTTGGCCGTGCTGAGGAGCGCCCGCTGGCGCGGCACAGCCTGAATCTCGCCGCCCTGCTCGATGAGGCCTCGGGCGATGCGCGCCTGACCGAGGGCGAGGCGGAGTGGCGCAATGGCGTTGATCCGGACCTGGTGATCGATGCAGACCCCGACTATGCGCACAGAATATTTCTCAATCTCTTCCGTAACGCGCTGCAAGCCATGCATGCGGCCGGCGGTGACATGCGATTGGAAGCCACGGCTCACCGGGTCGGCGCGGCATTGCAAATCCATATCGCCGATACGGGTCCAGGATTGCCGGACAAGGCTCGCGCCAATCTTTTTAAGGCCTTTACCAGTTCAACGCGCAAAGGCGGAACGGGGCTTGGCCTGTCCATCTCGCGTGAGCTTGCGCGCGCGCATGGCGGCGATCTGGTGCTGCTTGAAACCGGTGATGACGGCACGGTTTTCGCCGTCACCTGGCCGGTCAGCCCGTCTTGAGGGCGTCGACAAGGCGCGCGACCAGCTTGTCGATCTGTGCCTGGGAGCGTTCATTGGTGAGCGCGCCAGTATCATCAAAAGCCTGAAATGCGCCCGGTACTGAGGCAAAGCCCGGCAATGTCATCACGCCCAGATCTGCCAGGAAAGTCCGCATCCGACCGATGACGCGTGCGCCCCCAAGACCGCCCGGCGAGGCGGCCATGACCGCGCCCAGCTTGCCTTCGAAAGGGTTGTCCTTGTCCTCTCCCTCGGCGCGGGAGACCCAGTCAAAGGCATTGACCAGAAGCGGCGGGATATTGCCGTTGTATTCCGGCGTCACCACGATCATCGCATCATGGGCGCGAATTTCCGCTTTCAGCGCCCGCATCGTGTCAGGCAGCCCGCTCCGGGCCTCGTCATCGCCGTGATAGACCGGCGCCAGGAAGTCATTCATGTCCAACAGGGTCGTATCTGCCCCCAGGGTCTCGGCCGTCCGGGCGGCGACGGCAGCAAGCTTCCGATTGACCGAGCCGGCGCGCGCAGAACCGGGAATAACAAGGATTTTCGGGGCAGACATAATGGGTCTCCTGACTGTGATCTTGCACTTCACCTAATCCGCCGCAGGCACCATGACCAGTCGCGTGCCAGACAAACAGCCTTTCCAATTGAGAAAGACCGGTTTCAGCATTGCTTAAGTCCTTGGCGGCACACTGTCGTCCCGATGTCTATTGAGGAGTATTCGCGATGTCGAAGACTGTGACATCCAGCTATCGCCGGGTTTCCGACCGTTTCGAGCCGGACCTGGTGCAGGACCCGGCAGAGCAGCGCAAGCTGCGCGGCCAGCTTGAGCAGATCGACTATACGGTCTTTGCGGCCAATCAGGCTGTGATCAAGAAGACAATCCATCACGTTACGATTGAGGACTTTCAGAATCTCGCCCTCGCGGCCTCCAAGGCCCGCAGCGCCTGGGTGGATGCCTCGATGGCAGCGGCCCGCAGTCGGGCGCCTCTGGAAAAGACCGAGGTCGAACGGCTTTGCCTCCTGCGAACCGCGTATGAGGAATTGTCCGAGGCCTATGACGCCATGCGGCGCATGGTTGAACGGGGTTATCTGCAATTGCAGGCGGCCATGCCGAAAGCCAGCTAGGCCCGTCATGTGACGAAAAACCGGACTGATTGAACCGGTTGGCGGCCGGGATGCACCTTTATTCCAAACCAAGGTTCTGGAGTGAGGGTCAGATGATCTCGCAAATGGCGATTTATGGCGTGTTTCTCTTCGCCGCCTGGATGGCGGTGGCGGGAAGTCTTATGCTGTTCGCGCCGAAGACAGCGCTGTTCTGTTTGCGCAAGGCTGGCAGTACCGCTTTTCTAAACATCTTTGAACTGACAGTGCGCTTCTCGTTCGGCCTGGCGCTGATGGGTGCGGCCCCGTTGTCGCGCTTCCCGGAGGCCTTTGGCTGGATTGGCCTTTTTATCGCCGCGACATCGGTGCTGATCCTCCTCATCCCACGCCGCTGGCATCATGCCTATGCGATCTGGTGGGCTGACATCCTGCCGCCGCTCCTCGTGCGCGTGATGGCACCGATATCCTTTATGGCTGCACTGCTGCTCGTCTATGCGGTTATGATGGATACGCCGGATCTGTAGG
>JBELMP010000182.1:0-4458 GCA_042095695.1 Maricaulis sp.
AACATCCCTGTCCCAGCTCGCCGACCAGCTCGCCTTGCCCGCCGGAACGGGCACGGCTTGATACGGTCGTTCAAGAGCCTCGACAAACGCCTCCACGGCTGCACCGGGTGCGCCGTGCACGCGGATCTCGGCGGCATCCCGGTCGAGCTCCGCCCAAACCGGGTAATGGGCCATGCGCAGGGCCTGCCAAACCTGGCCCAGTTCAGGCAGACGCTCAAAGGCCCCTGCGAGATCATAACCAAAAAGACCGGCCCACAGGCCTGATTCTGTTTTGCGGAAGCGCTCGGCGAAGATCGCGAATTCCGCAAGCCCATCGCCCGTCACAACCTCGTCCGGTCGGGCGAATATGCGGGCACGGCCACTCTGCCCATCGTGCAATAACAGGCACCAGTCTTTCGCTTCAAAGGCAGAAAATGCCGCCAGCGGGTCGCGCCAGGGCAGAACCCTGGCAAGCGGCGGCGAAACAGTTTCGGACATGATGGGCGTCACCGCTCCAGCCAGCGCGAACGGAGCGCATCACGCTCCTCGTCGCTGATATTCAGCGTCTCGCGCAGATACCGATCTACATTTCCGATCGTGGCATAGGCCTCATCCAGCAGGGCGCCATCCACACCAAGGAATGTGCGCAGAGATGCCTCTTCAACCGGCTTGCCGATCATATCCTGCATGCGCGCCTGAACCTTGGGGACCAGGCTGTCATAATCGACCGCGGTATTGGTCAGCTCGTAATCGCTGCGGATCACGTCGTAATCAACACCCAGCTCGCCCAGGACAAGCGCGCAGAAAATGCCCGTCCGGTCCTTGCCTGCTGCACAATGCACCAGGAAGCCGCTATCGGCCTCGCCCGAGGCCAGCGATTTGAACGCCTCGCGAAAAACAGTCTGATTGCCCTCTTCCATCGGAATACGACGGTAGGCCGACATCATATAGCCTTGGACGGCCTCTGCCGAGAGATCGCCCTTGCGCATGAATTGGAGATGCGGCGGCTCGGCATGGTCATCGTGATCTGAATCAATGACCCGCAGCCCCAGCGCCTGGTTCCAGTTGGACGGTTCCAGCGCCCGCTCCCGCGGACGCCGCAGATCCGCAACAACGGCAACACCCAGGTCCTTGAAGAAGTCCTGATCTGCCTCGGTAGAACGCGAGAAATGCCCGGAGCGGTACAGCCCGGAACGTACGCGCGCACCATCCAAGCCTTCATAGCCATGGAAATTGCGGAAGTTATGGACGCCTTCAAGCGGGGTAACACGGGTCATGCTGAGGAGGTACGCGAGAGCGCGATCCGGGGCAAGAAAAAGCGTCTTTCTACCGGCTCTATCCCGCGCCTGCAGCCTCAGCAGCCTCGGCAGCCTCGGCAGAGGGGGCCGCGACGCCGACCAGGGCTTCAACCCGCGGAATGACGGAGCGATAGTTGGATATCAGCGAATACTCCTGCGAGACCAGCTCGCGGAATGACAGGCGCATGAAGGAGAGTTTGGCCGTTATCTCGCGGGTTTCGAAACTTTCCTCATTGAAGAAAAAAGCATCGATGATCATCTTCCACGTCGTCGAAGTCCCCAATTCCTGCACCGAGTAGAGCCGCGCCACCTCGGACATGATTTCAAAGTCCAGGGTATCGAGCGCTCCGGTCTGGCCCGCATAGTCCCAGGCGACATCGGACAGGATGGGCGGGCTGATCCCCATGGGCATGGCCGGCATCACCGTCTCGAACAGGTTGGCGTTCGACGGAAGTTCACCGGACTGGATCTGCATTTCGATCTCGGTCAGGTTTTCCGCGATCTGGGCGTGATATTCCGCGGCAGCCTCGAGCGCTTCCAGATTATCCCGCATCTCTTCAACGATGCGGGTTACCGCCAGCTGAGCTGTCGCATCGGCTTCACGGTCGGCGCGCCACTCATTGACGAGAAAACCGAGCACGACCGCAAAAACAATCAGCACCGCTTCGAAAGCTGCGCGCGGCAGCCAGGACGGAAGAAGATCACGCATCGCGGTTACCTGAAGGGTGGCTCGTCAAAACTGCGCAGCTTGCGCGAATGCAGGGCCGAGGCCTCATCCCGCTTGAGGATCTCGATCGTCTCGATCCCGGCCGCCAGGTGTTCACTGACCGAACGCTGGTAGAAAAGGTTGGCCGCGCCGGGCAGTTTCAGCTCGCCATGCAGCGGTTTATCCGAGACACACAGAAGTGTTCCATACGGCACTCGCATGCGCAGGCCATTGGCGGCGATGGTCGCGCTTTCCATGTCCACAGCAATCGCGCGAGACTGGTTGATGCGACGGGCCTGGGCAGCGTAACGCAATTCCCAGTTCCGGTCTGCATAGGTCGCGACGGTTCCAGTGCGCAGGCGAGATTTGAGGTCTTCCTTGCTGTCTCCGCTGACGCTGGCCACAGCATTCTCGAGGGCGATCTGGATTTCCGCAATCGGCGGGATCGGAACCTCGACCGGGATATCCTCGTCCAGAACCGCATCATAACGCAGATAGGCATGGGCGAGGACATAATCACCCAGACGCTGGGAATGACGCAGGCCACCACAGTGACCAATCATCAGCCAGCATTGCGGTCGCAGAACCGCCAGATGGTCAGTGATATTCTTGGCGTTGGACGGTCCCACGCCGATATTCACCAGCGTGATGCCCCGGCCTCCCGGCGCCTTGAGGTGATAGGCCGGCATCTGGAAACGCCGCCAGGGCGCACCCTCGACAACCGCATGCGCGTTCGGCGTACTCGCATCCACCGTCACATTGCCCGCCGCCGAGAAGCTCTCGTAATGATTGTCTTCCTTCAGCTGGCGAATGGCCCAGCTGGTGAAGGCATCCACATAGCGATGATAGTTTGTGAACAGGATGAATTGCTGCACATCCTCGTACGGCGTGCCCGTATAGTGGCGCAGTCGCTGCAGCGAGTAATCAACACGCGGAGCGTCAAACAGGCTCAGCGGACGGGTCTCGCCCGGCGCGCTGGGCTTGAGGCCGTTGGGACGGTCGTCATCGATCTTGGACAGATCCGCATAGGGGAAATGACGCACCAGCTCGGCAGGACTGGCGGCGTTCATGTCCAGATCGTCCGCGCCATCAAGCACATAGGAGAATGGAATCTCCGTTTCGGATGGCCCGACTTCAATCGTGATCTCATAGCCGTCATTGAGCAAATCGAGCTGTTCGACCAGATAATCGCGGAACTGGGCCGGATTGGTGATCGTGCTCTCATAGATGCCCGGATCGGTGAACTTTCCAAACGCACGGCTGACCGGCGGCGGTGGTCCGTCCGGCAGATAGCTCACGCGCAGGGCCGGATAAACAAAAGCCCCGGAAGCGCGATCATCGGCGCTAGGCGGGGCTCCTCCGTCCAGAAATGTCTTCAGTGCCGTTCTTAGACGGTCGACAGACGCCTGATAGAGCGCATTGAGCTGATCTACGGCGTCCTGAGGTGTGGTCGCAGTTTTAAACTCTGTCATCGCGCACCTCATGCACGAAATCGCGGCGGGGGTAAATGGGGGAAATGCGTGCGCGTGGTCTTGGCAGCACCGCGCAACCCGCCCAATCTATGGACAAACGGGAGTCGATGAAAATGAGCCAGAATTTCCGGGACCGGGTCGAGATTTCGATCGAGAACCATGTCGCGCATGTCGAGATGATCCGCGAGGACAAGCTCAATGCGCTCGATAGCGACATGTTTGACGCCTTGATTGAAGCTGCCCGCTGGCTGGAGAAACAAGCCGAGGTCCGCGTGGCTGTGCTGTCCGGTCGTGGACGCATGTTCTGCGCGGGTCTGGATTTCATGAGCTTTGCTGCGATGGCCGAGGAAGATCCGGCCAAGGCCCTGCCCCTGGAAGAGCGCACGCACGGGCTTTGCAACAAGCCACAATTCGCGGCCTATGCCTGGCACGAATTGCCGGTGCCGGTGATTGCTGCCATTCGCGGCGGCGCACTGGGTGGCGGGCTGCAGGTCGCGCTCGGGGCGGATATCCGTATCGCCTCCGAGGATGCAAAGATCGCTATCGCCGAAACCCAGTGGGGCCTGGTGCCTGACATGTCCGGTTTCGCGCTCGCCCGGCGCTTGTTGCGTGACGACGTCCTGCGCCAGCTGACCTATACGGCGCAACGGATCGACGGCAACCGGGCCTGCGCCCTGGGCCTGATTACGGAAACAGCGCAGGACCCGCTGGAACGCGCCTTCGAGATCGCCCGGCAGATCGCCGCACGCAGCCCGTCCGCCATTCGCGGATCGAAACGCCTGATCAACGGGCTGGATGACCAGTCTTCAAGCGAGATCCTGCTGGCCGAATCCCGCGAACAAGGCGCCGTGATCGGCAAGCCGCACCAGGTGGAGGCCGTGATGGCGAATCTTGAAAAGAGAGAGCCTGTTTTCGACTGATCGCGCATTCTGCTTGCGCCTGTTCTGTAAATACATGCCGCCATGCGCAAATGTGTGTTGGCGTGACCTCCTGCGGGCTGTAT
>JBELMP010000183.1:0-4385 GCA_042095695.1 Maricaulis sp.
CAAACAGCCTGTAGCCACTGGTCAGTTCAACGATGCGACCGCGCGCAGTCCTGTCATCCTTTTCGCTGTCCTCGGTGCCGATCGCCAGTGGACGGCGATACTGGAATTGCAGTCGGCCATCGGTATCCGGTTGCACATCCGGCAGGCCGGACAGGTTTCCGGACAGGGTCCGGCCGGTGGGGTGGACAAGAAGATACAGATAATCGGCGCCGCCACCGACCGTGCGCTGAAGGATATAGCGATTGAGAGAGCGAATGCCGCCAGCATCGAATTGCGACTGCAGCTCGACCAATTCCTCCTCAACCGAGGCATCAACCCGCCGCCCGGTCATGCCTGCGGAGGCGGCATAGACGAAAGCGAGAATGATGAAGCTCGACAAGGCGAACAATCCGGCAGACAGGAGCGTCTGCCGGAATGTCGTTGTTCGCAAGAATGCTGGCCCCCGGCTCACCTCGAACTAGGCCTGCAGGCGATAGCCGGCGCCGCGCACCGTATGCAGGAGGGAGCGCGGAAAGGGTTTGTCGATCTTCGAGCGCAGGCGCGAGATATGGACATCGATCACATTGGTCTGGGGGTCGAAATGATAATCCCAGACTTTCTCGAGCAGCATGGTGCGGGTCACGACCTGACCGGAGTGCTTCATGAGGAATTCCAGCAGGCGGAATTCGCGCGGCTGCAGCAGGATTTCCTCCTCGGCGCGCACAACCGTACGGGCCAGAAGGTCCATTTCCAGATCACCCACCACCAGCTTGGTGCGAACCGCTTCAGGATCACGGCGACGGGCCAGGGCCTCGACCCGTGCCAGCAATTCGGCAAAGGCATAGGGCTTGACCAGATAATCATCCCCACCTGCCTTGAGCCCCTCAACCCGGTGGTCGACCTCGCCGAGTGCCGAGAGAATCAGAACCGGCGTGCCATCCTCCTCGCCGCGCAGGGTCTCCACCATGGACAGACCGTCCATCCGCGGCATCATGCGATCAACGACGAGCACGTCGTAATCGGCCGCGCGCGCCATCTCCAGACCTTCTTCGCCGTCTGCGGCATGGTCCGCAACATGACCGCTTTCACGCAGGCCCTTGCGGATATAACTCGCCGCTTCGCGGTCGTCTTCAACGATAAGTATGCGCACCGGAACCTCCTACGGACCGTGTCAATTATTCGGCTTCGTCGAGCTGCAGCGCGACATAGCGTTGCCCGCCCTGCCCCTCGACGAGAAGCAGGATGGCCGAGCGTCCGGCCTCCTGGGCTTCGCGGACTGCGGCCCGGAACTCATCGGGAGTCCCGACACTTTCACCGCCGGCCTCCAGCACCACATCGCCGCGACTGATACCCTTGCGCGCGGCCTCGCCGCCCGCTGTGACCTGATCGACGACCAGACCGACCGCATCCTCGTCCAGGCCCAGCGCCTCGCGGGCGCGGTCATCGAGGGGCGACAGCTGCACGCCGAACAGGGCGACGCTGGACTCGGCCTCCTCGCGGCTCTGGCGATTATTCAATTCCTCATCGCTGGGACGATCACCAAGCGTGGCCCGGAGCGTGCGCTCGCGACCATCTCTGAAAATACGAAACTCGATACGCTCGCCCGCAGCAAATTCGCCGATCCGCCGCGTCAGCTCGCGACTGCCTTCAACCGCCTCGCCTTCGACCTCAACAATGACATCCTGCCGTTCAAAACCGGCATCATCGGCGGGACCATCAGCGACAATCGAGCTGACAATGGCGCCTGTTGCACCATCCAGCTCCATCGCATCGGCAATGTCCTCGGTCACGTTCTGAATGGAAACGCCGAGCCAACCCCTCGAAACACGCCCATCATCGAGCAATTCATCGACGATGCGCGCCGCAACATCAGACGGGATGGCGAATCCGATGCCGACATTCCCGCCAGTCGGCGAAAAGATCTGCGAATTGACGCCCACGACATTGCCATTGAGGTCAAAGGTCGGCCCACCGGAATTACCGCTATTAATGGGAGCATCGATCTGGATGAAATCATTATAGGTGGAATTGCCGATCTCGCGCCCGGTGGCGGAAATAATGCCGGCAGTTGCGGTGCCGCCCAGGCCAAACGGATTGCCCACAGCCACGACCCAGTCGCCGACCCGATAATCCGGGTTTTCCTCGAGGGTGACGAAGGGGAAGTCGATATCAGCCTCGATTTTCAACAGCGCCAGATCGGTCTGCGGATCCAGGCCGATAATGCGGGCATCATAAGTCTCACCATCGGAGGTACCGACCGTGATCTCGGTCGCCCCTTCAACGACGTGATTATTCGTCACGATGTGACCATCAGCAGCGATAAAGAAACCCGAGCCCAGCGCCTGGCGCGGCCGGTTCCATTGCGGATTGCCCTGCCCGCCGAATTGACGCTCCAGCCATTCACGGAATTGCGGCGGAATACCCTCCATGGACGGCGCTTGGGCGGTTTCATCTGCGACTGTGCGAGCCTGGATGGTCACCACGGCCGGGCTGACGCTCTCAATCAGGTCAGCAAAGGACATGGGGGCACCGGCCGGCACCGCCGAGGCGAAGGGGGGACGAACTTCCTGTGCTTGCGCCTCGGACCCAAGACGTTCGAGGGTGACACCTCCGATTGCCAGGCCGAGGACCAGAAGAGAGACACCGCCGAGGCGACCGATACGCTGAACCGATTTCATGAGCAGACGTGACCTTTCGATTGAAGTTGATGCCATAGATGACAGGCCGCAGTTAAACACTGCCTGTCGCAAACATTACAATAACATTACAAGCGGTAACCCTGCAGAAATGTTACGCCCCGGGCGGCGCCACTTCCTGTGTCCGGATGACAACCGGGCTGTTCAGGGTTTTATGCACCGGACAACGATCCGAGATTTCCAGCAGCCGCGCACGCTGTTCCGCATCGAGATCACCCTCAAATTTGAGGCTGCGCTCAATGATATCAACATGCTTTTCCTGCCCGTCGAGACAGGCCTCGCAGTCTTCCGCATGCCCTTTATTGTGGGCGAGCGTGACCGTCACCCGCTCCAGCGGCCAGCCCTTGCGCTCGGCATACATGCGCACAGTCATGGCGCTACACGTCCCGAGTGCCGCTGTGAGGTATTGATAGGGGTTGGGTCCGCGATCCATGCCGCCGACCCGTTCTGGCTCGTCCGCAAGCAGGACATGGTCGCCCGCCACAACGAAATTCTCGAACTTGCCGCGTCCGGTCTCCTGAACCACGACATCACCATTGCGCGCAATCGGGGCCTCGCCCAGCGGATTATTGTCGACATAGCGGCGCGCAAAGGCCGCAATCATGTCCGCTGCATAAATCGCATCTTCGTGACGGGTCAGAAGGTGATCCGCATTGTCCAGGCTGACAAAGCTCTTGGGGTGTTTCGCGGCAAGGAAAAGGCGCGAGGCATTATCGATCCCGACCGTCGCATCAATGGGCGAATGCGCAATCATCAAGGGACGCTTCAAGCGTGAAGCCGCCTCCTCGAGTGTGCGACCGCGGATATCGTCGAGAAACTGTTTCTTGATCGTGAAGGGGCGCCCGCCCAGCTTCACCTCTGCCACGCCATCGCGTTCAATTGTTTCGATATCGGCCTGGAATTGATGCTGGACATGCTCGGCGTCCGAAGGCGCTCCGAGCGTGGCAATCGCTTGTATGGACGGCAATTCCAGCGCCGCTGCGATGACCGCTGCACCGCCCAGACTGTGCCCGATCAGCAGCGCCGGCGCCGCGTGCTCCTGTTCCAGATATCGCGCTGCAGCGATCAGGTCAGCAATATTGGAGGAGAAATTCGTGTTTGCGAAATCGCCCTTTGAATGACCAAGCCCGGTGAAGTCAAACCGCAGGACCGCAATCCCGGACTGCGCCAGGCGCCGGGAAATTCGGTTTGCAGCGAAAATATCCTTGGAGCAGGAAAAGCAATGGGCGAAAATTGCGAATGCGCTGGGCTTTCCAGGCGTCCATTCCAGCTTGGCGGCGAGCGTGTCGCCCTGTGATCCTGTGAATTCTACGCGTTCCGACCTTGGCATTGCAGCGCTCCCATCCTGGTTCAGACAAGAGCTAGTTTGTGTGGGCGCAAACGCAATTCAAGCCTTGATGACGATCGCGTTAGCTAGCGGCTGTCGCCAGCCTCGACCTCGCCCTGCCAGACCCCGCTTTCCCGCAACGCCTGCGCAACTTCCGGCGGCATATAGGTCTCGTCATGCTTGGCCAGAACCGTCTCGGCGACGAAGACACCGCCCTCTTCGAACCGCCCTTCGGCAACGACACCCTGACCTTCACGAAACAGGTCGGGAAGAATGCCGGCATAAGTTACCGGCACATCGGCAGCGAGGTCGGTGATGACAAAGGCATAGCCGGTCTCGGCCATTTCCGACACGCTTTCCTCCTTGACCAGCCCGCCGACGCG
>JBELMP010000184.1:0-4335 GCA_042095695.1 Maricaulis sp.
CCCGCGTTGGCCGAAGGAGTTTGGACGTCATCATGGGAGACAGCGTCAGGGCGACGAAACTGGAGATCATCACTGCCGCCGCAATGGTCAAGGCCAGCTCTGTAAAGATCCGCCCGATGAATCCCGGAAGAAAGACAAGCGGCACAAAGACCGCAACCAGAACAGCAGTGGTTGCAATGACCGCGAAAAAGACCTGTCTTCCACCCCTGAGCGAGGCCAGCGCCGGGGCCTCACCCAGATCGATCCGGCGCTGGATATTCTCCAGCACCACGATTGAGTCATCGACGACCAGGCCAATCACCAGGACGAGAGCCAACAATGTCAGGATATTGATGGAGAAGCCGGCCGCTGCAAGAACCGCGAAAACACCGATCAGACAGACCGGGACCACGGCTGCCGGGATGATCGCGGCGCGGAAACTGCCAAGGAAGAGATAGATGACGAGCACGACAAGGGTCGCGGCCACGGCCAGGGTCTGCCAGACCTCCTTGATCGACTCTTCGATAAACACTGTCTCGTCTGACGAGATGATCAGCTGCATGCCTTCCGGCAGGAGCGGCCGCATTCGGGCGGCAACTGCCGCAATCTGGTCAGCGACCTCAACGGAATTAGCCTGACTTTGCCGGACAAAACCCAGCCCGGTCGTATTCTCGCCATTCCCGCGGAACAGCGTACGAGGCTCCTCCGCTTCAAGCGACACATCGGCGACTTCACCAAGACGGATGACATGGCCGTCCGCGCTATTTCCCACTGGAAGCCGAGCAAAACTGTCCGGATCATCGAACAGGCGCTCGACGCGAACTGTAATCTGCGTATCGACGGTTTCGACCGACCCGCCGGGCACCTCGATATTCTGTGTACGCAGAGCATTTTCTATATTTGAGACGGTGATGTTCCGAGCCGCCATGGCTGCCGGGTCCAGCCAGATCCGAATGGCATAGCGACGCTCGCCGCCAATGCGAACCTGAGCAACACCATCGATGACGCTGAACTGGTCAACCAGGGTTCGGGCCGCATAATCCGACAATTCCTCGCGAGTCATGCGGTCTGAAATGAGCGAATACCACATGAAGGGCCGCGCATCGGAATCCTGCTTGCGGACCTCTACTTCCTCGACATCTTCAGGCAGCCGATCGACGACGCGGGCTACGGCGTCGCGGACATCATTGGCTGCGGCTTCGATATCCCGTTCGAGATCGAAAACAATCGAGACGCGCGAGTTTGAATCCCGCGAGGAGGAGGTGATGGTATCAATACCGTCTATGCCGGACAGCTGGTCCTCGATGATTTGCGTGACCCGGTTTTCCACGACTTCCGCATTCGCACCCGGATAGGATGCGGAAACCGATACGATCGGCTGATCGACATCCGGGAGTTCCCGAAGAGGCAGGTCGCGGAGACCTAAAACACCAAAGACGACGATGAGGGCGCTGGCGACAAAGGCGAGGACCGGCCGCCGAACGGCAATATCTGACAGGGTCATTGCGAGCTCGCTCCCGCAGCGGCCATTCCGCCACCGGCGACGCCACCGCCGCCGCCCTCGCGCTCAGTGATTTCCACCACCATGCCGTCGCGAATGCGATGAATACCGCGGGCGACAATCTCCTGGCCCGCCTCAAGCCCGCTGACCACCTCGATCAGATCACCGGACCGGCGACCTAGCTCGACCTCGGTCTGACGAACACTGACACCACGCTCGCCGGTCTGCAGGACGAAAACAAAAGTGTCGTCGAGATAGCGCACCAGCGCGCTGCCGGGAATCGCCGGGCTTTGGCGAAGATCGCGGCGGATTTCGACACCCATCAGCTGACCCGGACGAAGTCGGCCATCGGCATTATCTATTTCCGCGCGCACGGTGACCGAGCGGGTCACCGGATCAATTCGGCTATCGATCTGTGCGACCAACCCCTCAAAAACTTCATCGGGATAGGCTGCAGTTGTCGCGGCGACCGGAAGTCCGGCTTCCAGCGAAGAAACGAAACGTTCCGGCACTGTGAAGTCCAGCTTGATGACACTCGTATCGTCCAGAGTTGCGATCGGATCTGCCGGACGCACGAGCCCGCCGACGCTGACCTCCCGCAGGCCAACCACACCGCTGAAGGGTGCGCGAACAATCCGGTCCGCCAGCTGGGCCTCGATCGAATTGACCCGCGCACGAGCTCGACTAACCGCCGCACTTGCTTCATCCAGGCGCTGACGCGTTACAACGCCGCGATTGATCAGGTCATTGACGCGGTCGAGATCAGATTGAGCCTCCAGCAGGGTGGCCCGTGCCTCGGCAAGATCCGCGGCTTCCTCGGTATCCGTAAGCTCCACAAGAATATCGCCGGCAGTGACCTGCTGTCCGGATTCGAAATTGATACGGGAAATCGTGTCGGACACCCGCGCGGTGATCATCACCGTTTCATTGGCGCGCGCAGTGCCCAGCGCTTCCACCACATCGGCGAATTCAACATCTTCGATATGGAAAGCCATCACCGGCGTCGCACCACCGCGCCAGCCGCCACTTTCCTCACCCCCGCCAAGCGATCGGACAATCACAATGCCCGTCATGCCAATAAAGACAGCGAGCACAACAATTAAAAAGGCAGCTTTACGCATCGGTCTCTCCTTGCGGGCGGAATATGCGCCGAATGCTCACGGGATCAAGCTGGGTAACAGTATTCATGGTCACGAGCCCGTGATGAGGCCGGCTTGCGACCCGCCCTTCACCCAGTGATCAGCGCAGTGCGGAGGCCTGGTAAAGCCGCACTTTGACACCACCATGATCAACGACCGCACCCGGCTTTCCAAAGGGCAGTCGGCTTGCCTTGGCAAGGGATGGCTCGGATGTAATCAGCCCCACTCGCCAGCCGGAAAACTTCGCTTTGAGGCTTTGACCCAACCGATCATAAACACTGTAAAGAGCAGCCTTATTACCGATGCGGGCGCCATAGGGGGGATTAATTATGATCAGACCAGGCCTTCCCTCCGGCCGCTCAAGCTCGGCGATGTCCCGGGTCTGGAAATCGCACAGATCGGACACGCCGGCCTGCTTGGCATTCGTCTGGCTCATTCGCACCGCGCCCGGGTCCCGGTCCGAGCCGAAAAATCGTAATGGCGTATCTGCAACGGGAAGACCGGCTCGCATCGCTTTGAAAGCGTCTGAATCATAACTGGCAAAATGCTGAAAGGCGAAATCGCGCGCGCGCCCCGGCTTCAGGCCAAGGGCGATTTCCGCAGCCTCAATAACAAATGTTCCCGAGCCGCACATGGGATCAAGCACCGGCTCATTCCCGGAATAACCGCAAGAGCGCAGGAAGAGCGCTGCCAGGGTCTCTCGCATTGGGGCCTTGTTTACTTCGGGCTTGAACCCCCGCTTGTGCAACAACTCGCCGGAGCTATCGAGGCTCAGCGTACAGATATTATGATCAATTCGCACGCGCAGACAGACCGGGGCGCCCGCTTCGATCCGAGCCCCAAACTCTTCTTTCAATGCCCTTTCGACCCGCTGCGCTGCGGCGCCGGCGTGATAGATCTTGGATTTGCGGCAGGTGACCTCCACGCGTACCGGCACGTCCCGATGCAGATAGTCGGCCCAGGGAAAGCGCCGCGCGCGCTTGTCCAGCTGCGCCATGTGCACGACCGGATAGGTTCCGATGCGCGCCAGAACGCGGCTTGCTCCACGCACCTCGAGATTGGCCCGCCAAACCTCCGGCCAGGATCCACGAAAACTAACGCCGCCCGCCTCGGGCTCAACGGTTTCGAAGCGCAGCGACCGAAGCTCGCTCGCAAGCTCACCCTCCAGGCCGGGCGCAGTGGCGCAGAAAATTTCGAAGGCCTTATCCATGCCCCTAAGTGAACGAGGCGGGGCCCGGGTGCAAATATTCGCATCACTGTGAGGGTCAGTAGGCTGCAAGTTCCGCCTTGAAGCCGGCCGATCTGAGCGACTGATGGATCTGATCCATATGATCGCTATCCTGCGCTTCCAGCGAGATGTCGATATAGGTCACCTTGGCCGGCAGATCAGAGAAAGTCTTGTGATAGGCCACATCTGTTACATTACCGCCCGCCTGCGAAATGACTTCTGACACTGCGGTAAGCTGTCCGGGTATATCCAGCAATTCGATGCGGAACCGGGCCAGGCGGCGACTGCGGGCGAGATCCCTGAGCAGGACGGAGGAAAGCAGCCGCGTATCGACATTTCCGCCCGTGAGGACCAGCCCGACCTTCTGCCCGGCAAATCGGTCCGGATGCGCGAGAAGCGCGGCCAGCCCCGCAGCCCCCGCACCTTCCGAGAGGACGCGCAATTGCGTCAGGTAGAGGTTGAGTGCGCGCTCGATCGACCGCTCGTCT
>JBELMP010000185.1:0-4340 GCA_042095695.1 Maricaulis sp.
GTGCGAAAGCCTTTGGCGGTGGTCTGGCGGACCTCGTCGATGACGTCATCGACCAGGGAGGCGCCGTCCTTGGCGACGGGGCGGATTTCCACGGGCGGGTCGATAAGGCCGGTCGGGCGGATCACCTGTTCGGTAAAGACACCGCCGGTCTGATTGAGCTCCCAGCTGCCGGGCGTTGCCGAGACCTCGATCGTCTGCGGGCGCATCGCCTCCCATTCCTCGAATTTGAGGGGGCGGTTATCGAGGCAGGAGGGTAGGCGGAAGCCGTGATCGGCCAGGGTCTTCTTGCGATTATAATCGCCTTTATACATGGCGCCGAGCTGGGGGATGGAGACATGGCTCTCATCGGCGAAAACCAGGGCGTTTTCCGGGATGTATTCGAACAGGGTGGGCGGTGGTTCGCCGGGCTTGCGGCCGGTCAGATAGCGCGAATAATTCTCGATACCGGCGCAGGAGCCGGTGGCTTCGAGCATTTCCAGGTCAAACTCCGTGCGCTGCTGCAGGCGCTGGGCTTCCAGCAGCTGGCCTTCGGCTTCCATCCACGCCAGGCGTTCCTTGAGCTCGGACTTGATCTGGACGATGGCCTGGTTGAGCGTCGGGCGCGGGGTGACATAGTGGGAGTTGGCGTAAAAGCGCACGCTTTTCAACTGGGTATGGGTCTTGCCGGTGAGCGGGTCGAACTCGGTAATATCCTCGACCTCATCGCCGAAGAAATTGATGCGCCAGGCGCGGTCATCATAATGGGCGGGGAAGACTTCCAGATTATCCCCTTTCAGCCGGAAGGTGCCGCGGATGAAGGCCTGGTCGTTTCGCGTGTATTGCAGATCGACGAGTTGCCGCATGACAGCACGCGGATCGATGGTGTCGCCGGGCTTCACATCGAAGGTCATGGCGGTATAGGTCTCGACCGAGCCGATACCATAAATACACGACACAGAAGCGACGATGATAACATCATCGCGTTCGAGGATGGAGCGCGTGGCGGCATGGCGCATCCGGTCGATGGCCTCGTTTATCGAGCTCTCCTTCTCGATATAGGTATCGGTGCGCGGCACATAGGCTTCGGGCATGTAGTAGTCGTAGTAGGAGACGAAATACTCGACAGCATTATGAGGAAAAAAGCTCTTGAATTCGCCGTATAGCTGAGCCGCCAGCGTCTTGTTCGGCGCCAGGATCAGGGCCGGTCTTTGAACCGCTTCAATGACTTTGGCCATGGTGAAGGTCTTGCCGGTCCCGGTCGCACCGAGCAGGACCTGGTCGCGCTCTCCCGCGGACAGGCCGGCGACAAGTTCGGCAATCGCCGCCGGCTGATCGCCCATTGGCTCGAACTCGCTGACGCACTGGAAGACCTGGCCGCCTTCCGACTTTTCCGGGCGCTGGGGGCGGTGCGGGGTCCAGGCGTCATCATTCGCGACAGGCAGCTGGTCGAGCACGAAGTCTTCCGGGGCGGTGAGCGTGTCATCAAGAGTGAGCTTGGCCATGTCGAAGATATACGCGCGGGGAGGCGGCATCGCCAGTGGCCGGGCTGCGCGAGGTCCTGCCAGGGTGTGGTCAGGAGAGATGGCCGGCGGGGCAGGCCCCCCGGGTCATAAAGGATGAGGCCATGGTTATCAGGTGTTAACGCTCTGCGGCCAACCTAAGGGCGTAGACGTGGATTGGAACGCCCTATGTCAGCCTTTGATCTCAGCCAGTGCCGCATTTTGCTCGTTGATGACAGCGCGGCTTTTCGCACGGTTTTGACGACCCTGCTTCGCGGGCTCGGCCTGGGGTCGGTCTATGCGACGGGCGATCCGGACGAGGCGATCGGCCTGGCCCATGCCTGTCAGCCGGATCTGGCCCTGGTGGATCACGACCTGGCTGGCCAAACCGGGTTGCAGCTGATCGGACGCTTGCGCGATCCGCGCTGGTCCCCCGCTCCGGATATGCCGCTTTTACTCATGGCACCGGGACATCTGCCGCATCTGGTCCGCGGTGCCCAACAGGCTGGAGCCACGGGCATTTTGCCGAAACCGCTCAATGCCACAACGCTTTCAGCCTGTCTGGAAACCGTCATGACGGCCCGTCGCTCCGAAAAACAGGTCGCTTCGCACTATCATTAATTTATATTTCAGCGCGTCATGCTAGAAACATGCTCTAGGATATGTACACGCTATAGGCCCGGCTGATGGTCGAGGCCTTTATCAGCAGGGATTAGCAGGCGGACGCATCATGCATTCGGCAGTTCTGCAAGGCTTGAAAGTATTGGTCGTCGAGGATGTCGACTCGATCCGCTCTCTCGTGGTCCGGATTGTTGAAAGTCTGGGCGCCGGTCAGGTGAGCCAAGCCATGGGTATTGAATCGGCCCTGGCTGAACTTGAGCATAATCCTTTTGACATCGTCCTGCTCGATTATGAACTGAATGGTCGTGACGGCCTTGTCGTGCTCAAAAAGCTTCGCGAGGACTCTGAGCATTTCAATCATGATACGCCGGTCGTGCTGCTGACCGGCCATGCCGAAGCACATATTGTTGCCGAAGCAATGGGCGCCGGCGCCGATGATTATCTGGTCAAGCCGGTCATGCCTGACAAACTCGGTCAGCGGATCGCGAAAGTCTTGGAAAAACGGCATGAAGAGGCCGATGCCAAGCCCGCCTCCGAGGTCGTCTGGGGTCGCAGAGACCGCTAGTCGTTTGGCCTCAGCCTACTCGCCCGCTCCGGGTAATCCCTCGCGCGGCATGGCCGCCAGGCTCTCCCATTGTTCAGGAAAGATCAGGCCCTGCGTGTCAAAGCCTCGGGCGCGCAATGCGTTGAGCCGTGTCTCGATAAAGTCTGCGCCCGGCTGCGGGTCACGCGCCAGGATCCACAGATAGCGGCCCTCCGGCTCCGATATCACCGCCCAGCTGTAATCCTCTGCCAGATCGATAATCCAGTAATCGCCGAAAAACGGTCCGAAAAAGCTCACCTCGAGTTGAGCATTTGTCGTACCATTGACGACCCGCGCCCGCCCTTCCGCAATATCCACGGGCCCATCCAGACCGCTGTCCCAGCAGCGATTGATGACCCGGATGGTATCGTCCTCATTGCGCTCATAATATGCGGTCACGCCGTCGCAATTTCTCTCAAAGCTATGATCGGCGCGGACGATTTCAAACCAGAGACCGGCATAACGGTCCAGGTCGACACGCGCGACGGTTTGCGGAGGCTCATTTCCCGCCAGACGGTCCGGCGGTGCGGCGCAGCCGGCCAGGCCGAGGGCGATGAGGGCGAAAAGACAGATCAAAAGGCGCATGGGTCGGTCTCCGGTCGGAGGGTCAGGATGACGGCCTTGCGCTGGAATTCAACCCGGTTCTGCGAGCGCGGTGAGCAGGGTTTCGCTCACCGGATCGGCGGGAAAAAATAACTCAAGCCGCAAATCGCTGATTGTGACATCAAAGGCCGAACTGACTTCCATCACTGTCGAGAAAAGGGCGAGTTCCTGCTCGGGTCCCACCTTGTAACGCAGGGTAAGGCAGGGTGAATTCGGGACCTGGGCCGGTGCGTTGAGATCCAGCAAACGAGCCAGCCGGCCCGCATAGGCATCGAGAAGCGGATCGCCGCCAGCATGTCTCGATTCGGCCTGCAGACGCGTCAACATGGCTGGACCCAGCTCGGCCCAGTTGAGGATCGCTGCGCGCGCCTCAGGCCGGGAGAGAAAAATCTCGCACAAATTCGTATCGGGACCCGGTTGCTGGCCATGCAGGAAGAATAGCCCGGTCAAATTGGCGTCGAGCACGTTGAAATGCCGATCAAGCATGAGGGCCGGAAACGGGTGGTGTGCCCGCATTAATCGGGTCAGGCCAGCACGCAGCGGTGCGAGGTCTTCCGCCTCCCATCCTGATGCCCGGTAGGCGGGGGTGAAGCCGGCACATCCAAGCAGGCTGTTGCGGATTTCCAGCGGCAGATCCAGCCCTTCGCTGAGACGGTGAACCATATCCCGGCTTGGCGATGAGCGGCCGGTCTCGAGAAAGCTGATATGTCGGGCGGAAATCTCGGTTTCCAGAGCCAGGGCGAGCTGGCTCATTCGGCGGCGCTGGCGCCAATCTTTCAACAAGGGACCGAAGCGGGTGGCGGCGGTATCAAGCGTCATCCTGTCATTAGAGCGCCTTTCCAGGCAGAGATCCATGACCTCCAAGGTAATTGAACGCATGATGCCGTCCCGGCTAGCCCTGAGGCGTCAACCAGGAGATCTGAACATGCAAGCCCGTCTTTTTACCGTCCCTGCCTATGTGTTGATTGTTTCAGGTGTCATCACGGTCAGTGGAACACTCCCCGCAATGCATTCGGTACTGATTGCCTTTCTCGACCTCGCCTTTTGGCCGGTGG
>JBELMP010000186.1:0-4331 GCA_042095695.1 Maricaulis sp.
ATCATGACGAGCACTCGGTAAAAGAAGGAGTACAGCGATGACCCCGGATCGAGCACAGGCCATTCTTGAGGCCTATGGAGCATCTCCGGCACGTTGGCCGGAAGCTGAGCGCGAGGCGCTGCTGGCGCTGACAGTCGAACAACCGGACCTGCTGGCGGATGCGCTGGCACAGGAAGCGGAACTCGACACCTTGCTGGGAACGGGTGATCTGACCGGTTCAGATCTCCTCGAACGTCGGGTAATGCAGCGCTTTCCTGCACCTGCCTCTTCAGGGTGGAGCTGGCGGGCGCCCGCCGCGGCTGCAGCCGCTGTTCTGCTCGCGGTTTCGGTCAGTGTGGGCAGCGGTGTCTTCTTGACCAGCCCCGCGGACGAGCCGGATATTGAGCAGATCTATGCCGATGCGCTGTACAGCTATGGCATGGACTGGACCAGCTGGTATCCTGAAGAGGAAACCTGATCCTCATACTCGGTCCAGGCGCTACCGGCTGAGGCCGATGCCACCCTATTCTGCCTGGCTGGCTGCAACCGATAGCGGTGCATTGCCATCGACGAATTCCATCGCTTCGTCGCCGAATTCGTCGGCCAGATAGTCCCCGGTGTCCATTGCATTTTCGGGCAGGGGCTGGTCCTGGCTGATCGGAAGCACGAAGCTCACGGTCGTGCCTTCACCAAGGGTCGATTCAATCGTCAGCGACCCGCCATGCAGTTCAATCAGCGAACGTGACAGGGCGAGGCCGAGGCCGGAGCCCTGATAGCTCTTGGAATGCTGGCTCTCGATCTGTTCGAACGGGCGGCCAAGGCGCGGCAGGTCTTCGGCTGCAATGCCGATCCCCGTATCCGCAACCTGGAAGGCGACACCCACGCCGGAGAGGAAGCCTCTTACGGTGACATGACCGCCTTCCGGGGTGAATTTCACCGCATTAGAGATCAGATTGATGACCACTTGTTTGAAGGCCCGTGGATCGAGTTCGATTTCCGGCAGGTCGGACACATCCGCGCGCAGCTGAAGTTGTCTCTCATCGGCCCGGCCACGGACGATGCGCAGGCATTGCTCGACCAGCTCTGCAGCATCTGTCGCCTCTGTCTGCAAGGTCATCTTGCCGGCTTCGATCTTGGACATGTCGAGGATGTCATTGATCAGTTCCAGCAGGTGCTGACCAGATGACAGTATATCATTGGTGTAGCCGACATAGCGCTCATCACCGAGCGGGCCGAACATTTCGCGTAGCATGATCTCCGAGAAGCCATTGATGGCGTTGAGCGGTGTGCGAAGCTCGTGGGACATATTCGCCAGGAACTCACTCTTGGAGCGATTGGCCTCCTCGGCACGGATCTTTTCCTGTTCGTATTTCTTGGCCAGATCGGCGATACGGGCCTGGCTTTCCTGGAGGTCGGAGACGGTATTGCGCAGCTGGCTCTCATTCTCGGTAAGCGCCGCTTCGTGCCGTTTGAGATCGGTGATGTCGGCACCAAAACTGACGAGGCCGCCATCTGCTGTCGCGCGTTCGGAATAATGCAGCCAACGCCCGTCGCCCAGCTCAATTTCATAGGCATCGCCAGCGCCGGTATCCCCATGAACAGTCTGGATCGAACGTGCTGCCGCCTGTTCAACCGCAGCATAGCTCATGCCCGGTTTCAGATTGCCCTCGGCGAAATCGAAAAAGTCCCGGAATTTCCTGTTCCACAGGATGAGACGACGCCGGGAATCCCAAAGCACGAAGCTCTCGGACATGGACTCCAGCGCGGCGCGAAGACGGGATTCCGCTGCCGCCACGCGCGCCTGCGCACCCTTGCGCTCGGTGACGTCGATGGCGACGCCGACGATACGCAGCTCACTATCCACACCATTGGACAAGGGCCGGCCGCGGATCTGCAGCCAGACCGGCGCCACCGAGGCGAGGACTTCCAGATCCACCTCGCCGCCGGATTTTGTCGTGCGCAAGGCCGCACGCAGACGGTCACGATCAGCCCGGCTGAAGAGTTTCAGGAAATCATTGCCGGAACATTCAACGGCGCTGTCCAGGCCGAGCATGCGTGCCAGGCTATCGGTCACGAAAACCGTATCTGCCCCGGGATTCCAGTCCCACACGCCGCACCGGGCGCCCTCGATGGCAAAGCGGAAGCGTTGCTCATTATCGGCCAGTTGCGCACGCGTGGACCGCAGGCTGCCCATTTGCAGGAATACGAGGGCGACCAGGCCGAGCGCCACAATCAGGGGTGCGATGAACATCAGGCCGTAAAACGAGATGGTCCGGATCCAGGCGCTCTGGTTGATACGCATCGCCCCGACGGCGAAGACCTGCAGATTGGCTCCGCTGACTGGCGCGACGGCGAAAGTGACCTGATCCTCGCCAATCCGCGCGTCAGATGTGGCGCCGCCACCCCCACCGGCTAGCTGGTCAACGAATTGCGGCGTAAGCCCGAAGCGCTGCGCGATCGGCATGCCTGTACGAGCGCCTGAAATACTCGGCCGGAGAGCCAGCATCCGGCCATCTGTGTCGGCGAGTGCAACGATTCGATCATCGCCCCAGTCCGGTATGGCGGAGAGCGCCGGAACCTGGGCGGTCAGGGCGCCAACCGTCCCGTCAGACAAGGCAACCGGCTCGACCAGGATGATCGATGTCTGTCCGGTTTGTGAGATGAACACGCTCATCGCCTCCGGTGCCGCCAGGGCAGTGCCAGCCAGATCACGCAGGTTAGCGAGCGGTGTGCCGGCGGAAATGATCCGGCCGTCGGGCAAGAGCAGGGATAGCGTTTCGATCAGGTCGGTCCGACTTAACGCCCCGAGGCGTTGATGTGCGGCCGGCGCGATGTCGGAAAGGGGAATGGTCGATAAATCGCTGGCGCCAAAAGCAAGGGCGTAGCGGGCCTCGGCCAGTCGCCCGGCGACACGCTCCGCCAGATAGCCCGCAGCATTGGCTTCCGAGCGCTCGGCATCGGCGATCAGCGCCATGCGCTCCTGCTGGATCTTGACCGCAAAGATCCCGCCATAAGCAAGGGTGAAGATGGCCATTGCGAGGGCGATCCAGATCGCACCGCCGGATTTGCGGGCAGACTCGGTTTGCGCATCGCCCTTTATGGACGACGGTTGTTGGTCGCGACGCTTTGGCGACCGACTTCTATGCGACTCCCGCTGATTCATTCATCACAAACTAAAGTGCGTCGCTTGGCCCTGTCGACCTGCGACCGCCTGTAATCCACGGCTATGCGGCGCTCGCGCCGTCATCGCCGATTTCGACCGAATCTGCATCATCTTCCGGTGCTTCAACTTTTTTGAGGCCTTTGCGACGCTCAGGACCCTTGTACTTGGAGTCTTCAGTAGCCATGCGTCGCCGGTCCGGGCCAAAATAGCTCTTATTCCGCACAAAGGGGCGCGGCTCATTGATGACCGCGGCCAGCTTGGCGAACATTTCCTTGGCTGTGATGGGCTTGCAGCAGAACTCCGTCACACCAGCGTCGCGTGCGGACTCAACCCTGGATTTCTCCGAGTAGGCGCTGAGCATGATGATCGGAACCAGCGGATTGGGGCTGTCATCCGCGGTGCGGACCAGGCGCACAAAGTCCAGCCCGTCCAGGATCTCCATCTGATAATCGGTGATGATGATATCGACACTGTCCGAACGGACCATGTCGAAGGCATCGGCAGGGTCCTTTGACTCCAGAATCTGTTTGATGCCGAACCCGTGAAGAATTGTCCGCAGGATGGTCAGCATATAACCATTGTCGTCGACAATGAGCACTTTCACGCGGCCCATATCTACTGCCATTGGCCGGCACCTTTCAGTCTACGCAGCGCGATTCGCTGCGTTTTTCGGATCGGACAGCGACTTTAGGGGAACAGGCTTACCGAAATAGTAACCCTGTCCGAAAGTCACGCCGAGCTTGCGCATCGCATCCGCGCAGGCCTTGTCTTCAATCATTTCCGCGACCACTTCCGTCTCCAGATCGTGGCACAGGCCGACCATGGAGCGAAGAATGGTGGCATCGCGCTCAGACGTCTTGGCATTGCGGACATAGGAGCCGTCGATCTTCACAACATCAGCCGGAAAATCGCGCAGATAATGGAAGCCCGCGGCGCCGGCGCCGAAATCATCAAGGCAGACCTTGTGACCGCGTTCCCGGATCTTTCCGATGACGCGATTGACCGCCTTGATATTGTTGACAGATGCGGTCTCGGTCAGCTCGAAGATGAGCCGCGACCGGTCAATCTTGGCATCGGCCAGGAGTTTCAGGAATTTCGTCGACCAGCTGGTATTCGCCAGCGACTTGCCGGACAGGTTCACGGCCAGGGCCGGGCGATCAAAATCATCGCGCAGGAAGGAAATCGCGAT
>JBELMP010000187.1:0-4206 GCA_042095695.1 Maricaulis sp.
ATCGCGAGGCCTATTTCATGGACTGGTATGCCGAGGAGGTGGTCACTGCCGGGCGCGATGGCGGCGCCTATGATGCGGGACCGCCCTTTGTCGCCGGGCATTCCTTCGGCGGCTTCGTCACCTTGAATGTGGCTATGAACTATGGCGAGGATCTGCGCGGCATCGCGATTATCGACAGCCCGGTTCGGCCGCCCTCCGAACAGCGCAATTCCGCACCGCCCTCGCGCGGCGGGCGCGCCTATGCGAGCTTCGATGATGCGCTGATGCGCTTCCGCCTGCTGCCGGAACAGGGTTGCGAGAACAGTTTCCTGCTCGACCACATTGCGCGCAAATCCATCATTGAGGTGACCCGCGAGGACGGAACACCGGGCTGGACTTGGAAATTCGATCCGAAGCTCTGGCAGAAACTGACCTATGCGCGCAAGGCGCCGGCGGAAATCGCTGCCAGCCTGAAAACCCGCATGGCGATTTTTCGCGGCAGCGACTCAATCCTGGTCAATGAGGAAATCTGGGCCTTTATGGGTGAGACATTCGGCCCACAGACATCGATGATCTCGGTGCCGCATGCCCAGCATCATGTCATTCTCGACCAGCCGATTGCCATGGCGGCGGCACTGGAAACCCTGACCGGTCCGGGTTGGGGCGGCTAGCCGCGGGTGCGGCTCAGGCGTGCACTAGTCTTCCGGATGACGACTGATTTCGCGAGCAATATCGCTGGGCACATCCGCCGGCCGTGCGGTTGCAGCGCGCCGGATCTGGCCGATAAAGCCGACCAGTAGCGCCAGGGCCAGCCAGATGCCGGCGATGATCAGGCCGAGTATCGGCCGGATTTCCAGCGTGCCATAATTGAGAAAGTCCCGCGCGGTCAGACCCGCGAAGATCAGTATCGCCAGGACCGCCGACCAGACGGCAAACGGAATACGCATGTCAAACTCCTCGCACTGGCAGCGAGTTTAGGCGAGCCAGACAGGCACAGCCAGCCCCCGACAGCGATTCTGTGCGACCTGCGGCAGTTCTGCATCTTGGCGGCGCGGGCAACCCGTGGTATCGGCTCGAAAAAGCTGATTACTCGACTATCAAGGACCTAAAGATCATGGCGTCTGATCACGTTCGCGGCGAAATGGATATCTCCCATCACAAATCCACGTTCGACGGATTTATCTCCGTGTCTGTCTGGTCGACGCTGATCACCAGCGTTTCATTGCTCTACTTCACGCTGGTCTTCGCCGTGGGCTTTGACTGGATGGGCTCGCTCATCGTCAGCGCCGGCGTCGGCGTTTTGGCAGGCCTGGCGCTGAACATGAAGACCGCCTGGTATATGACTGTTGCCGGCCTCTTCATCCTGGGCCTGATCATCGGCGGCGTCACCTTGCTCTTCGCCGCCGCCTTGGCCGGCTGACGCATAGGTAAATCCTTCTAAAACCGAACGTTTTTCACTGTTGTAGCGGAAATTTTTTCGTCGCAGCCCTTCCCCTGTGGCGCGAAATCGCGCATCGTACCCTCCCTTCTAGCCAAATGGCGGGACGAAATGCGAATTGCCATATTAAAAGAACAACATGCTGGCGAGACCCGGGTCGCGGCGACGCCTGAAACCATCAAGAAATTCAGCAAGGCCGGTCACGAGATCGCGGTCGAGAAGGGCGCCGGCAAGTCGGCCTCCATTCGCGACGACGATTTCACCGAGGCCGGTGCGAGCGTTGGTACGCTGGCGGCGACGCTGAAAGGGGCGGATGCCGTTTTCTGTGTGATGAAGCCAGCGCCGGAGATACTGGCGAAAATCGCCAAGGGCACGCTTCTGGTCGCCCATCTCGAGCCATCGACAGGAATTGAGGGTATCAGCGCCCTGGCAGACACCGGTGTGGACGCGCTGTCGATGGAATATGTGCCGCGCATAACCCGCGCCCAGGCGATGGACGCCCTGTCCTCGCAGTCCAACCTGGCGGGTTATCGCGCCGTTATCGAAGCCAGCCAGCTTTATGGGCGCGCCTTCCCGATGATGATGACAGCCGCAGGAACAGTGGCCCCGGCCAAGGCTTTCATCATGGGAGCCGGTGTTGCAGGCCTTCAGGCCATCGCCACGGCGCGCCGCCTCGGCGCCATCGTTTCCGCAACCGATGTTCGGCCGGCCGCCAAGGAACAGGTCGCCTCGCTGGGCGCTAAATTCATCGCCGTCGAGGATGAGGAATTCAAGGAAGCGGAAACCGCGGGCGGCTACGCCAAGCAGATGTCCGCGGACTACCAGGCCAAGCAGGCCGAGCTCGTCGCCAGCCATATCGCCAAACAGGATATTGTGGTCACCACCGCGCTGATCCCGGGCCGCCCGGCACCGAAACTCATCACCAAGGCCATGGTGGAAAGCATGAAGCCCGGTTCGGTCATCGTCGACCTGGCAGCACCGACGGGCGGCAATTGCGAACTGACCGAAGCCGACAAGGTCGTCGACCATGATGGTGTGATGATTGCCGGGTATAACAATCTCCCTGGCCGTCTCGCCGCCGACGCCTCGGCGCTCTACGCGAAAAACCTCGCCAACCTCCTGCCGCTGCTCATCGATGAGGACGGGAATAAAGCCCCACACTGGGATGACGAGATCATCCAGGGCATGGCCCTGACCAGGGATGGCGCCGTCATCCATCCGAATTTCGCGAAAGAGGAGGCGTAGCTATGGAAGCCGTTGATCCCACCATCTACCGCCTGGCGATTTTCGTCCTCGCGGTCTTCGTTGGCTATTATGTCGTCTGGTCGGTCACCCCCGCCCTGCATACCCCTTTGATGGCCGTCACCAACGCCATTTCCTCCGTGATCATCGTCGGCGCCCTGCTTGCGGCTACCGCCGGTGTCGGCGCGCCTGCAGACGTCGATGGCGATGGCGGTGCAGCCTTTTCCCGTATCGCCGGGGCGCTGGCGATCGTGCTCGCTGCGGTGAATATTTTCGGCGGGTTCCTCGTCACCCAGCGCATGCTGGCCATGTACAAGAAGAAGGAGCGCTAGAGCATGTCAGCGAATCTTGCAGCCCTTCTCTATCTCGCCTCGGGCATTCTCTTCATTCTGGCCCTGCGAGGCCTGTCCAGCCCGGAAACCGCCCGCCAGGGCAATCTGTTCGGCATGGTCGGCATGGCCATTGCGATTATCACCACCCTGTTCGCTGTGAATCTGGATGGTGCCAGCATCGCCCTGATCATTGGCGGGGTCATGATTGGTGGCGGTATCGGCGCAGTGATTGCCCGCCGCATCCCGATGACGGCCATGCCCCAGCTGGTCGCCGCCTTCCACTCCCTGGTCGGCATGGCCGCAGTTCTGGTCGCCGCCGCCGCACTCTATGCGCCGGAAGCCTTCGGCATTGCCAATGCAGTCGGCGATCTCAAACAACTGTCCCTGTTTGAATTGTCGCTCGGCACGGCGATCGGCGCGATCACCTTCTCCGGCTCGGTCATCGCCTTTGCCAAGCTGAACGGCAATATGTCGGGCGCACCCATCCTTCTGCCGGCCCGGCATTTGATCAATATCGCAATCGGCGTCTTCATTGCCGTGATGATTGCCTTCCTGATGGCTTCGGGCGGCGACGCAAAAACCGCCTTCTGGCTGATCACGATTGCCGCCTTCATTCTCGGCGTGACGCTGATCATTCCGATCGGTGGGGCCGATATGCCGGTCGTGGTGTCCATGCTGAACTCCTATTCCGGCTGGGCGGCTGCAGCACTGGGCTTCACACTCGAGAACACTGCCCTGCTGGTCACCGGCGCCCTTGTCGGCTCTTCCGGGGCCATCCTGTCCTACATCATGTGCAAGGGCATGAATCGCAGTTTCATCTCGGTCATTCTCGGCGGTTTCGGCGAGGATGGCGCCACATCCGCAGCCGCCAGCCCGCAAGGCAATGCCAAACAAGGCTCGGCCGAAGACGCGGCCTTCGTGATGAAGAATGCCGGCAAGGTCATCATCGTGCCGGGTTACGGCATGGCCGTCGCCCAGGCCCAGCACGCGCTGAAGGAGATGGGCGACCTGCTCAAGGCCGAAGGCGTTGATGTCGCCTATGCCATTCACCCGGTCGCGGGTCGCATGCCCGGCCATATGAATGTCCTGCTGGCGGAAGCCAATGTGCCCTATGACGAGGTGTTCGAGCTGGAGGACATCAATTCCGATTTCTCCAATGCCGACGTGGCCTTTGTCATCGGTGCCAATGACGTCACCAACCCGGCCGCCGAGGAT
>JBELMP010000188.1:0-4153 GCA_042095695.1 Maricaulis sp.
CATGCCCAGAGCTTCCGCGACCCGGCAGGCATGCTGGCCTCCCGCGCCGCCGAACGCCGACAAGGCATAGGCCGAGGGATTCACACCCTGGCCGATCGAGATCTGCTTGATGGCCTGGGCCATGCTTTCGATGGCCACTGCCAGGAAGCCTTCGGCTGCCGCCTCAGCGCCGGGAAGTCCCATCTGATCAGCAAGCGCCTGCAGTCGATTCCGGCTGGCGTTGACGTCGAGTGGAGCATCGCTCTTCGGGCCAAAAACATGCGGGAACCAGTCGGGCTGGATCCGGCCGAGCACGACATTGGCATCGGTCACGGCTGCAGGGCCTCCGCGGCCATAGGCAGCCGGGCCGGGCATGGCGCCGGCGCTTTCCGGGCCGACGCGGGCGCGTTCGCCATCAAAATGGAGGATGGAGCCACCGCCTGCAGCGACCGTGTGTACCGCCATCATCGGAGCACGAAGGCGCTGGCCGGCGACAATGGTATCCTGGACCCGCTCGAAGCGCTCGCCGTCAAATCGGGACACATCTGTGGAGGTGCCCCCCATGTCAAAGCCGATCACCTTTGGATAGCCGCATGCCAGAGCGGTCTTGGCCATGCCGACGACACCACCGGCCGGTCCGGAGAGGACGGCATCACGGGCGTGAAAATTCTCAGCAGCGGTCAGACCGCCAGACGATTGCATGAAATAGAGCGGGGTCGCGTCCAGCCCCTTTGCGACGCGGCTGACATAATCGATCAGAACCGGGGTCAGATAGGCATCGAGAACTGTGGTGGAGGCACGCGGGACAATTTTCACCAGCGGGCTGGCGACGCTCGACCGCACAATGGTCTTGAAGCCGATGGTTTTGGCCATTTGTGCCGTGTGGTCTTCGTGCGTTGAATTGGCATAGGCGTGCATGAAGCAGATCGCCACGGAGCGGATTCCTTCATCGAAAGCGGTGCGGAGCGCTGTTTCCACGGCGCTGGCCGGCAATGAGGTCAATACCGCGCCGCTGGCGTCGATGCGTCCCACTACTCCCTCAACCCGGTCATAGAGTGGATCCGGGCGACGAAGATTGAGTGCGAAAATGTCCGGACGGGTCTGGTCACCAATGACAAGCAGGTCCTCAAATCCGGCGGTGACGAGGAAGAGTGTGCGTTCTCCCTTGCGTTCGAGAAGTGCGTTGGTGGCGACAGTCGTGCCCATTTTCACAGCGGCTACAGGCGCGCCGGCGCTCAGCCGGCGAACGCCTTCGCTGGCGGCGTCGATGTAATCGGGGCTTTCCGACAGTAATTTGAGCGCCGTCAGATTTCCCTCGGGCGATCGGCCCAGCACATCGGTGAAGGTGCCACCGCGATCAATCCAGAATTCCCAGCTGCCAGAACCCGCTGTCACACGCTCTCTCCCTGTTCTTGCGGGCGAGCCTAGCGGGGCCGGTCCTGCGTTCAAGCTGCTTGTGCTGCATCCTGCGGAAATCCGTCGCACTTGAACTCTGGTATTTGAAAGTGAAGATTTCTAAATAGCCCTGAGGACGGGAGAGACATGGGTTTTTGGCGAAAGCTCGCAGCGCGACTTCAAGGCAAGGATTGCTTCCTGGCCTGCGACGGCTGTGATGATGCCAATGACCGCACGGTCGGTGATGCTGATTTCGCGATGGCCCTGATCGGCCTGGGGGCCAAGATGGCAAAGGCAGACGGCGTCGTGTCCCGCAGCGAGATCCGCGCCTTCTACGAAGTGTTCCGCCCGCCGCCGGAAGGTCGAGAACCACTGGATCGGGCTTTCGAACTGGCTATGCAGACAACGCTGGGCTTTGAAGGATATGCGCGGCGCCTGGCGCGACGCTTCCGCTCCAATCCGGCTTTGCTCGAAGATATCATCGATGGCTTGTTCCATATCGCCAAGGCGGATGGCGCGGTGACATCGAGCGAGGAAGGTTTCCTGGCGGATGTTGCCGACATATTCGGTTTCTCCGCGCGCGAGTTTCGCCGCATCCGCATGGGTCATCTCGGAGCACCGGATGATGATCCCTATGTCATTCTGGGAATCGAGGCCGATATCGCAGATGCGGATTTGAAGCGCGCCTATCGCAGAATCGCCTCGCAGAACCACCCGGATCGAATGATCGCTCGAGGTGCACCGCCGGAAGCGCAACGCCTTGCAGGTGAAAAAATGGCTGTCATTAACCTCGCTTATGATCAAATTCTCAAGGAAAGAGGGTTAATTGTCGGTCTGTCCAATTGACGTCGGCGCGTTTGATGCCAACATATTGGGTAGACGAAAGGACGTAACGCAAAGCAATGACGAACACACAGAACTCTTCCGGACAGTTTTTCGGTAATGGCGCAGGAGGTTTCCTGCGTGATATTCTGGCGGCGGTTGTTGCGATCGCGGCAGCGGTACTCGTGTTTGTGCTCGCCATGATGCTTACGGCCGCTTTCCTGTTTGTCTTTGGAGCCGCCTTGCTGGCAGCCGGTGTCTACTGGCTTTGGCGCAAGGTGAAACGTCCGTCTGCCGCCCGTGAATACGGTGAAGACGGCGTTGAGATCCTGGTGGCGACCCGCGGGCCGAAAGGCTGGACGGTAGACGGCACAGATCCGTCCAAATCCTGATACACATCAATGTGAATGGCCGAACTCGGGCACGCTGCTAGCGTGGCGACAATCGTGGAGTAACGAATGCGCCGTGTCCTTCTAGTTCTCGCTATCCTGTTGCCCCTTTTGCTGGTTGGCTGTGTCAGCATGGCGCTGCCGAAAGTGTCGTCGCGCGAGGTCAGCATGCCCGCGCAGCCGGACATCGCGACGATGTCATCCAGCCGCGAGGCGTGGGAAGCGCGTCGCCCGGAACTTGAGCAGCTCTTCCAGAGCGAAGTGTTTGGTCCTTACCCGGCCGAGGCGGTTAGCGAGGTTCTTGATCGCCGCGTGATCGATGCCAATGCCTATCAAGGCCGGGGAGTGCTGGAAGACTGGCATCTCTCGATGGCTGGATTTGAGACCTATGTCGCGACTGTCCGCCCGAACGGGATCGACGGTCCTGTCCCGACCATCATCATGCAAATGTTCTGTGGCACCCGCGCGGCCCTGGGTGGGCATGAAGAGATGCGGCAGATGCCGGGCGCGCGCAATTGTGACGGCTCCAGCTGGATGACGGTTCCGATGTTGTGGGTTTTTGGTGAGCATATTGCCGAACCGCCGGTCGCCGACATTCTCGATGCGGGGTATGCAGTCGCATTCGTTTTTGCCGGAGATATCGTCCCTGACAGTGCGTCACGGGCCGCCGCGCCGCTTGAGCGTCTTATCCCGGAAGGCGATGGCGGAGCCATTGCGGCCTGGGCCTGGGTCTATTCCCGCGTGATTGATGTGCTGGATGAAGCGCCTGAATTTGATGAGACGCGCACCGCCGTCTGGGGGCATTCGCGAAATGGCAAGTCCGCCCTGCTGGTTGCTGCGTTCGACGAGAGGGTGGACCTGGTCATTGCCCACCAGGCCGGAACGGGCGGGACAACGCTGTCTCGCAGCCACAATGGCGAAAGCATTGCCCAGGTCACCGAGGGTTACCCGCACTGGTTCACACCGAATTATGCAAATTATGCTGGCCGAGAAGACCAGCTTCCGGTCGACCAGCACCAGCTGATTGCCATGATGGCACCGCGTCCGCTGATGATTGGAGGGGCCTGGCGGGATGCCTGGTCCGATCCGGCGGGCAGTTTCCGGGCCGCCCGGGCCGCCAATCCGGTCTATGCACTTTATGGCTCGGAGGGGATGACGCAGACCTCGCTGGGGGATTTCCAACCGGACGCTGATATCGCCCAGTTCATGCGACGCGGGCTGCACGGGGTTCGGCCCGGCGATTGGCGCGCATTTCTGGCTTTCCTGGATGCACATTTCGAACCGGAACGCCGACCCGCTCAGTAATCACTTGTTTCTCGCGGCGACGCACGCGAAGAAGACGTATGAAATTGCGCGATTTTTTCGCCCTGCTCGCGGTCTGCGTCGTCTGGGGTCTCAATTTTGTGGTGGCCAAATTCTCGGTGACTGGTGCGCCGGGCTGGGTTCCCGGCTTTGAAGGCAGTCCGCCGATTTTTTTTGCATTCCTGCGTTTCGCTTTGCTTTATGCTTTCCTCGCGCCCTGGCTGAGGCCCGGGCCAACCGATATGAAGACCATGATCGGCGTCGCC
>JBELMP010000189.1:0-4163 GCA_042095695.1 Maricaulis sp.
TCACCCAGCCGGTGCTTTCTCGCGCTTTGGCACGCCCGCCTTGTCCAGTCGCCAGCGCAATGTGTCGATCCGGTCCTGGCCGAAAAAGGGTTCGCCTTCGAAAACACAGGTGGGAACACCCCAATGGCCGGCAGCGTCCAGCGCGGCATGATTGGACTCGATCTCTTCCATCGGATCGTATTGGGCGATCGCAGCTTCCATGTCGGCAAGGTCCAGTCCAGCCTTGGCGACCGCATCTGACAGGCGGTCGCCCTGATCCCAGCCCGGTTCGTCATCACCCCAGATGAGGTGCGATACGTGATAGGCCAGTTCAATCCCCTTACCGCGGCGCGCCGCTTCAATACCGAGGCCTGACAGGCGGTAGATATAGGGCTGCTCGTCAGCCACCTCGAATGTCTCCATATTCTGGACAATCGGATCCGGTTGCGGGAAGACCAGCTTCATCCCGAGGAATTCGGCGCGACGGAAGACATCCGTCACGATATAGCCGACGCGATTGCGATCGCCGGAGAACAGCGTTTCCTTGGTTCGCACGGCGATGGGCAAGACGACGCGGAGATTGACGTCTACCTCGTAATCCTCGCGCAGGCGCAGCATGTCGGGCGTGGCGAGGTAGGAGTAGGGACTTCTGAACGACCAGAAAACGTCGATGGATGCAGGCATGATTTCCTCCTGTGAACAGTCTTGGCTGTCTTTTGATTGGTCCGCTTGTTTAGCTAGTTGAGCGCCGTCACCGGGATCTCGGTGTCCGGATTCAGGTCTTCATTCGGATCTGTGACATAACCGGCTGGAAAGAAGAGGCTAACCGGCTCGTCCGACGTGTCGAGGCAGAGCTCATGATAATTGTCATTGTCATTGAGGTCGCCGACAGCGATGGGATTCACGGTCGAGAGAGTGCCACTCGCGTCGCGGATGGTGACCCGGTATTGTTCCATTTCCAGAGCATCGATTTCATCGCCACCCGGCTTGGTAATACCGCCAACCCACACCGCTCGGAGCATGCCTTCAACCCCGGTCTCCGGGCAATTGTCATCGCCACCCAGCATCCAATCTTCCTCAGCGACAATCTCGGCGCGAATAAGGGTCGGCCCGGCATCCAGTGGGATCACGGAAATGCTAGCGCCTCGATAGTTCAAGTTGCCATCAAGAGAGCGAATATCACCGACAATCTCGACACGGATTGGCAGATCTTCCCCGGAACCATATTCACCAATCACTAGCGCAGTTCGTAACTCGCCGGGCTCATCTGCAGGACGCAATGTCACGCAGTCAGCGAGGGCGATCCCACCTGCAGCCGTAGTGATACGGAAGTCCTCCGGGTCCAGCGTGCTTGCATCCACCTCGGTGGAGAAGATGACTGGCATACCGTCATCGCCGGGAATGCCGCGGCTTTGCCGCTGGCATGTTGGCAGCGTTCGCACACGGATCTGGCGTGAGTCATCAAGGCCGAAAAAGGCGGACAAGAGTTCGGGCGGAGCGGGCGCCTCATCGGCGACGAGCCCACTCGTGGCAAGCGAGAGCATAACGATAGCCGAAGTCAGCACATTCATAGGTGAATCACTCCAGGTTGAAGGACAGATTAGTCGACATTGCCGGAATTACCGATGGGTCCAATAAGCAGGTCCGCAAGCTTCTTGCGCTGGTGCACACCATCGCCATAGAGCGCCTGGTTATGAAGGTTGCGCTTGAAGAAGATGTGCAGCGCATATTCCCAGGTGAAGCCGATGCCTCCATGCAACTGGATTGCGCGGTCAGACGTGTAGGCGGCGGCGTCGCTGGCCGCGCTTTTCGCCATGCGTGCAGCGGTCTCGGCATGCATTGAGCCGGCATCAATCTCAGCACACGCGTTATAGAGCAGCGACCGCGCGCGATCGATCTCCACCATGGCGTCGACCAAAGGATGCTTGACCGCCTGGAAGAAGCCGATCGGACGATCGAACTGCACACGCTGTTGGGCGTATTCCACGGTGGTCTGGAGCAAATGCTCGCTGGCGCCACACAGATCGGCGCTGATCAGGCATAGTATACCCGGCCAGGCGGCATTGAGGGCTGCCGCACCATCTCCGGAAATGACTCCATCAGGCTTGATGCGCACGCCCTCAAAATAGGCACTCGCCTGGTCACGGGTGAGATCGTGAATGTGGTCCGCCTCCAGCATTAGTCCGGCGGCTTCGCGATCAAGCTGACAGAGCACCATCCTGTCCCCAAGTCGGGCGCTGGCAATCAGGATATCTGACTTGAAGGCCTCCTGAACAAAGCGTGCGGTGCCATTCAAGATCAGATCGGTGCCGTCCGAAGTCGCGGTCAGAGGCGCATCATCGGGTTCCCAGCTGCCACGCTCATTGGTCACTGCCAGAGTAGCGGTTTCACCTGCGGCTATCCGGCTCAGCGCCGCATTGGCGGTTTCACCCCCCGCAGAGCGCAAGACCAGACCGGCTGAAAGCGTTGAAATCAGCGGCGATGGCAAGGCATGGCGACCGACCTGTTCAATGATGGCGGCAATACCAACCAGTGAAATATTCGACCCGCCTTCAGCTTCCCCGGTCGCCAGGCCTGTCCAGCCCAGCTCGACAATTTCGCGCCACAGGGATTCATCCCACGGCGCGCGCTGACCCTGGTCGTAAATGGGCTCGGGACTATCGGCGACCAGGTCGCGCAATTTATCCATCGGCAGGCGGTCCGAAAGCAGTTTTTGCGCCATGTCGCGCAGCATGGATTCATCTTCACCGAAGCCGAAATCTCTTGGAGCGGATTGAATGGCTGACATATCCGCCCCCTATTTCGACTTTGCCAGGCCGAGCACGCGCTCGCCCAGTATGTTGCGTTGAATTTCGTTCGTTCCCGCCGCAATCGTGTTGCCGAAGGAGTTGAGATAGGCCAATGGCCAATGACCCTGGCTGGGTGCATGAGGGTCGCGCTTGTAGAGCGAGGCGCTGGCTCCGGCAATCTCCACGCCAAGGCGTGCATTGTCCTGCTGGAACTCACTATGGGTCAGCTTTTGCTGCAGCGGCAGACGCATGGGATGATCGTTCAAAGCCGCAACCCGCATGCGCCGGACATTCTGGCGCAGGCCTTCAGCGACAATCGCGCGCTGCATGATGGCATCCCGTGTCACAGGATCATCCGCGGCGAGCACGCCATCGCGCCAGCTTTCACGGGACAGATCAATCAGGTCCTGGATTGCATTCTCCCCGCCACCGCCGCCACTGCCGGCATTCTCGGCTGCGCCGCGTTCGGACAACAGGGTGGTCATGGCGACCGACCAGCCTTTGCCGATCTCATCAAGGCGATAGCGGTCCGGGATGCGGACATCTTCAAAATAGACTTCATTAAAGCCGGTTTCGCCGGTGATTTTCAGCAGCGGGCGTACCGAAACCCCCTTATGGCCTTCGATGGGACACAGAAAGTAAGTCAGCCCGTCATGTTTGCGGTCTTCCTTGCTGGTGCGTGTGACCAGGATCATCCACTTGGCAAAATGTCCAAGGCTGGTCCAGACTTTGTGGCCATTGATGATCCAGTCTTCTCCATCACGCACGGCTGTGGTGCTCTGGTTGGATAAATCCGACCCGGCACCGGGTTCGGAAAACCCCTGACACCAGATCTCCTCGCCCGTAAGGCAGCCGGGAATGAAGTCGCGTTTCTGCGCTTCCGTTCCATGCTTGAGGATGGTTGGTGCCGCCATGCTCAGCCCGATGATATTAATCAGGAAGGGCACGCCGGCGCGATTAAGTTCCTGGTTTGCGATGCGCTGAAATCCGGTATGGCCGTGACCACCGTATTCGACAGGGATATCTGCGCCGACAAGCCCGGCATCGTAACATTTGCGCTGCCAGGCCTGCAGATAATCGCGCTGTCCCGTTGTCATCACCTCGATGGGCGTGATCGGCAATCGCTCCGGCGGCGGTGGCGGCGCATTTTTAGCGAGCCAAGTTCGTGCATATTGCCGGAACTCTTGCTGCGGCGCGCTTGCTTGAGATGTCGTCATGGCGCTCTGCCCTCCCGCGGCCCGTGGCTGGTTCAGTGACATAGTGGCACTGACGCCGGCACAAAAAAACAAAACACTTTGGATTTGCGCAGCCAGGCTTTGAGCTTGGGCTTGTCCGGGATTCTCATGCAGCGATAGCCGGGTTCGACCAGTTTCGCCTTTTCCAGCTCCTTGAGCG
>JBELMP010000190.1:0-4154 GCA_042095695.1 Maricaulis sp.
TAATGTAGGTGCGCCCGGACAGGTCATTTGTTTTCATGCGGTCAGGTTGTCCGGATTGTCATCTCCGGGTCAGCCCTGTGAAAGCCTGACGCGTCAAGACTGGATCGAATATGAGATATCGCGAGAAACAATCCGAGAGCCTGGAAATCCGCTTGGGACACAGCGCCAAGCAAGACTTTATGGCGGCGTGCCGGGCCAGGGGCCTGACAGCGAGCGAGGTTGTGCGGGATTTTGTGGAAGCTTATCCGGTCGAGAGACAGGCAATGCGCTGGCCCGTTCTGAAGTCCAAGCTAACGGAGCCTGTCATGAGTTTATCTACTGTCTTCCTTCTGTCCGCCGTCCTGGGTACGAGCGCGATCCTGCCCACGGCCGCCACCGCCGACCGGGAAGACCCGGTTGCGCAATTCCAGACCCTGGACAGCGATGGTGATGGAAGTTTCGTCCTTGCCGACCTGTACCAGATCGCCGGCCTGACGGTGCAGGGGCGTTTCACCGCGCCGATGCGGGACGATGTCGTCGCCATGATGTATGCGGCGATCGAGGACCTCGACATGCTGGCACAGGCACCCGTGCTCAATCCGGAATTTATCGAGCGCACCGTGGCGCAGGCAGAGACCGGCGCTGTCCGTGGTGTCAACGAGGCCTTTGACGACATCGATACCCATGGCGATGGTCGTGTCACCCGGGCCGAATTCCTCGACCATTGGGAGGCTGGAACCAGACAATTCGGATCGGATCTCCCGCCCGATCTCTAGGCCGCCATCACGGCGCCGGGCAGCGATCGCCGGTGATCCGCGCGACCTCGTCGGGATCCCCGTCATTGGCTGCGGGTTCGACCCCAAGGGCGCAGGCGATCATGCCGTAAATATTGACATTCTCGAAGGCGTCCGGACGGGCGCCTTCGGGGAAGACCGGACCGGCCGCGATAAAGGTGGCCCCCATCTCTACGGCCATATTGTCATAGCCATGCTGTCCGCGCAGCGATGCCAGATAGGGATTGGTCAGATCGGTATCGCTACGTGTCAGCAACCAGCCCGGATCCGGAAGCATCAACAGGTCGGGCCCGCGCGTCGGGTGGTCGAAATGATAGTGTTCCGGCATGTCCTGACGGCGATAGACCTGCAGGTGCGGATGCGCGCCATTGAGGGCCTGGAAGGCGGCGTCTATGGCTGCGGGCTCGCCGAAGCCGGTAAGATAGGGGTCCAGACCGGCGCCAAAGCGGCCGGCATGTTCCGGGATGAAAACCTCGTCCAGATCAGCGAGCTCATTGATGAAGATCGTACGCTCGGTGGAGACGTTCGCCATGCCGTGATCGGAGACGATGATTATATTTGTTCGCTCAAGCAGGCCGCGCGCAGCGAGCCCGTCGACCAGCTCTCCCACCAGCCCGTCGACGCGGGCAACGGCCTGGGCCTCGGCGTCGGTATAGATGTCATTGCGGTGGGTAATGGAATCGACATGATCGAAATAGACAGCAGCGAAGTCCGGCTGTTCCTCGGCGGGGGCGTCGAACCAGGCGAGGACTTCGGCCACGCGGTCCTCATAGGGTTTATCATGATCATAGGCATGCCAGACGGTCGGACGGCGTCCCTCAATCTCTGAGCCCAGCCAGAACATCACATGGGCGCGGCGCCCCTGCTCCTCGGCGGTGACCCAGATGGCCTCGCCATCCCACCAGAACGGGTTTTGCGCATCACCGTCACGATTGGAAAAGAAGGCCTCGGCCTCCCGGTCCCAGGGCGCATTGGAGACCATGCCGTGATTTTCCGGATAAAGACCGGTCGCAATCGAATAGAAATTCACGAATGTCTTGGACGGCATGACCGGGATCATGCGCTGGGGGCGGGTTCCACGCTCTGCCAGAGCGCGCAGATTGGGCGCCTCATGACGGTCAATGGCATCATAGCGCAAGCCATCCAGACCAATCAGCAGGACGATCTGCTCCTCCGCGGGCGCTGGTGCAGTTTCTGGCATTGGTGCCGTAGCGCAGGCGGCCATCCAGCTGGCAGCAAGCATGGTCAGGATTGCCGAAATCGATTTGCGGATCATGGTCTTCCCCGGGGTCGTCTGTCACCGCTATCTAGCGCTCGGACAAGATTGTCAAAACTCAAGGATTTGTGACGGCCGATTTCCCCCGCCATGACGCCGCTCACGGGTTTGCAGGTTTGCCTGTCAGGGCCCCAATTGTTAAGACTCAGTGACAGATAGGGCAGCCGATTCCCGCAGGCGCGGACCCGCGCCGGGTGAAGCGGATGTTTTCATGTAAAGACAGTGGCTTGGCCCTGTCGGTTCATAAGAAAGAGGGCCGCCTTGAGCGATCACGACGACGATCTGAACCCGCCGCCGTCCGGAGGTGATTCCGGTTTGCCCGAGGGCATTGGCAATATTGCCATCGAAGCGGAGATGCGACGCTCCTATCTCGACTATGCGATGAGCGTCATTGTCAGCCGCGCCATTCCCGATGCACGTGACGGTCTCAAGCCGGTGCACCGCCGCGTGCTCTGGTCGATGCATGAGAACGGCTACACCCATGACAAGCCCTATCGCAAATCGGCTCGTGTCGTTGGTGACGTCATCGGTAAATATCACCCGCATGGTGATCAGGCGGTCTATGACAGCCTGGTGCGCATGACCCAGGACTGGTCGATGCGCCTGCCTCTGCTCGACGGCCAGGGCAATTTCGGCTCAATCGACAATGATCCTCCTGCGGCGATGCGTTACACCGAGGTGCGCATGGACAAGTCGGCCACGGCGCTGCTGTCGGATATCGACAAGGCGACGGTGGATTTCGCGGACAATTATGACGGTCAGGAAAGCGAACCCGTCGTCCTTCCGGCGCGTTTCCCGAACCTTCTGGTAAACGGTTCGAACGGTATCGCGGTTGGCATGGCGACCAATATCCCGCCGCACAATCTGGGCGAGGTCATCGATGCCTCACTCGCCTTGCTGGACGATCCCGATCTCAGCGATGAAGACTTCCTGAGCCTGCTTCCAGGACCGGATTTCCCGACCGGGGCGCTGATCCTCGGGCGCTCGGGTGCGCGCAATGCCATCCAGACCGGTCGCGGCTCTGTGGTCATGCGTGCCCGGACGACGATTGAGGAAGTGCGCAAGGATCGTCTCGCCATCATCGTCCACGCCATTCCCTACCAGGTGAACAAGGCCGGCATGATCGAGAAGATCGCGGATTTGGTCCGTGAGAAGAAGATCGAAGGCATTGCCGATCTGCGCGATGAATCCGATCGTTCGGGTATTCGCGTGGTCATCGAGCTCAAGCGCGATGCGAATGCCGATGTCATTCTCAACCAGCTCTATCGCTGGTCGCCCATGCAGACCTCGTTTGGCGCGAACATGCTCTCCCTCGTTGATGGTCGCCCGCAATTGCTGGGCGCCAAGGAAATCATTCGTGTTTTCCTGCGTTTCCGCGAGGACGTGGTGGCTCGTCGTGCCAAGTTCGAGCTGAATAAGGCCCGTGACCGCGCGCATGTGATTATCGGTCTGGCTCTGGCTGTCGCCAATATCGACGAAGTGATTGCCCTGATCCGCAATGCGCCGAATCCGGCAACGGCCCGGGAGCAATTGATGGCCCGTGACTGGCCTGCCGCAGATGTGGCGCCGCTGGTCGAACTGGTCGCGGATCCGCGCTCCATCCTGACCAGCGACGGTACGCTGCGCCTGACCGATGAGCAGGCCCGTGCCATTCTCGAACTGCGCCTGAACCGGCTGACCGGCCTCGGCCGTGAAGAGCTGGGCAATGAAGCCAAGACGCTGGCAGAACAGATCGCGGACTTGCTGGATATGCTGCGTTCGCGCGTTCGCATCCTCGATATCATCCGAAGTGAAATGGAAGAGGTGAAAGAGAATTTCGCCACGCCGCGAAAGTCTGAATTCATCGATGCCGAGCTCGATTTCGAGGATGAGGACCTGATCCCGCGTGAGGAGATGGTGGTGACCGTCACCCATGGCGGTTATGCCAAGCGGACGGCCCTGTCGGACTATCGGGCGCAGCGTCGCGGTGGCAAGGGCCGCTCGGGCATGGCGACCAAGGACGAGGACTTTATCGCCACGCTGTTTGTCGCCTCCACGCACGCCCCCCTATTGTTCTTCTCCAACAAGGGCATGGTCTACAAGACCAAGACCTGGCGCCTGCCGCT
>JBELMP010000191.1:0-4067 GCA_042095695.1 Maricaulis sp.
CGATGTTGATGAGGGCGCCCCCGCCATTCTCCTTCATTTCCGGGATGGCGGCGCGGCAGATATCTGCCATCGCCATGACATTGAGCTGCAGCAGCCCCGCCCAATTGGCTTCCCAGGTCGCGTCACTGGCATCGATGGGCGTATCCCAATGAATGCCCGCATTATTGACGACGATATCCAGCCGTCCGCTGGCCAGGTGTAGGGCCGCATCAAAAAGCTCGCGACCGGCACCGGGCATCAGAAGATCGGCCTGAACCGCACCCAGCGCCCGCGGGCCGATCTCCTGCACGGCACGATCCGCATCCGCCATGTTCTGATTGCCGTGCAGCACGACCTCAGCCCCTTGTTCGGCAAAGAGGAAAGCCGCGGCGCGCCCGACCCCGTGGCTGGAGCCGGTAATCAGGGCGCGCTTGCCCGCGAGAGGTCCGCTCATCGTCTGTCCTACTTCATCTGCCGCTTGGCCATGTTCTCATGGAAACCCTTATAGGGTGGCGCAAGCAGGCGGGAGGGATGCCATTTCGGCGTCTGGAAAACCGAGCGTTCGTGAGAGAAGGTGCGGAAACCATCCTCGCCATGATAGGCACCAATTCCGGAGTTTCCGATGCCGCCGAAGGGAAGGTCGGGTACGGAATAATGCAACAGAACCGAATTCACGCAGACGCCCCCGGAATGCGTACCGTCCAGCACGGCATCGATCTTCGATTGCTCCTGGGAAAACACGTAAAGGGCGAGCGGGTGGTCATGGGCGGTGACATGGTTCAGCACCGCATCCAGATCGTCATATTCCACAATCGGCAGAACCGGGCCGAAGATCTCCTCGGTCATGGCCCGGCTGTCCAGATCGGCATTCAGAATAATGGTCGGTACAATTTTTCGCGCGGCTTTCGCCGCATCGGCATCGTGGTCTGGCTGGATAATGTCGGCGCCGCGGGAGCGGGCATCCTCGATGATCTCCGTCAGTCGGTCAAAATGCCGTTCGGAGATAATGCCGGTATATCCGTCATCGCTTTCCGCGGCGCTGAATTGAGCCTGGTATTGCTCCAGCAGGGCCTGCCCGAAGGCGGCGGCTTCACCTTTCGGTACGAAGCAGTAGTCCGGTGCGATACAGGTCTGACCGGCATTGAAGGTCTTGCCCCAGCTGATCGCCTTGGCGGCCGAGAGATGCGGGTAGCCGGCCGTCAGAATGGCGGGTGACTTGCCCCCCAGCTCCAGCGTTACGGGAACCAGATTGTCGGCAGCAGCCAAGGCCACATAGCGTCCGACCTGGGGCGAGCCGGTAAAGAAGATATGGTCGAATTTCAGCTTTGTGAAAGCTTCGCCGACCGCCGCGCCGCCGGTCACGACCGTTACATGGTCTTCGTCGAAATACTCGGCGACAAGCGCCTTCATGGCGTCAGCCGTGGCGGGTGTGAATTCCGAGGGTTTGATAATGGCACGGCAGCCTGCTGCCAGCGCGGCGACAAGCGGCGCTAGAGCCAGTTGAACCGGGTAGTTCCAGGGCGCGACAATGCCGGCAACGCCTTTCGGGTCGCGGCGTATATAGGCCTTGCCCGGTTTGAGGTTGAGCGGCACCGAGACTTTCTTTGGCGCAGCCCAGCGCCCGAGATGTTTCTTGGCGTGTTTGATATCATTGAGCACATATACGAGCTCGGCGATCTGGCTCTCGAATTTCGACCGTGTGCCGAAATCCGTATTCATCGCTTCGCAGAGCGTTTCTGCATGGTCGCGACAAATCGCGGCGACCTTGTCCAGGTCCCTGCGACGATCACCGAGCGAGCGATGCCGCTCTTCCGCAAAGGCAGCTTTCTGCGCGGACAGCAAGGATTTCATTCGTTCGATTTGCTTGGCTTCAGCTTCGCTCATAAGGGCCTCCTAGGCGTGGTCTTCGGCAATCATGGCTGCGGCGCGGGTCGCGATCATGATCGTCGGAGCATTGGTGTTACCGCCGACAAGGCGGGGCATGACGGACGCATCGATGACACGAAGCCCATCGATCCCTTTTACCCGGCAGCGGCTGTCGACGACAGCGAGGTCGCCGGATCCCATCGCGCAGGTCGAGGTCGGGTGGTAAAGCGTTTCGGCACGGGCGCGCACATCATCCATCAGTTCAGCACGGGTTGAGACACCCTCGGCCGGATAGCGTTCTGACTTGCGGTCATAATCAAAGGCCGGGGAACGAAGAATATCGGTCACCTTGGCCAGACCATCAGTGAGCACATCGGCATCAAACGGGTCTTCGAGGTAGTTTGGCTGGATGAGCGGATGGTCATGCGGATCGGTCGTCTTTAAACGGATTTCACCGCGGCTTCGCGGGTAGAGTTGGCAGACATGCAGTGTGATCCCATGCCCCCAGGCTTTTTCAATTCCGTGCGGATTGGAAATGGCCGGTATGAAGACCAGCTGCAGGTCAGGCAAGTCCTCCGCGAATGCGGAGCGGATGAAGGCGCCGCCCTGTACCGGATTGACCAGCGCCGGGCCGTCGCCGCGCAGGAATAGACGGCCCATCATATAGACATGATGAGGGATTGAACGGAAGGAATTGCCGATCGATGTCGAGGACTTGGTCCAGGTCTGGGCGGTGACGTCGAGATGGTCCTGAAGGTTTTTGCCGACGCCCGGGCTGTCGCACTCCACGCTGATACCCATTTCGCGCAATTCATCGGCAGGGCCGATACCGGACAGGAGCAGGGTCTGGGGCGAGTTGATTGCGCCGCCGGAAAGGATGACTTCCTTGCGGGCCTTGAGCTCGGTACGCGTTCCGTCGATATCGACCTCAACACCGGTCGCGCGGCCGTCTTCGATTATGATCCGGCGCACCATCGCCTTGATCGTGACCGAACAGTTCTCGCGGTCCAGCGCGGGTCTGAGAAAGGCGTCCGCGGCGCTGCAGCGACGGCCATCACGCTGGGTCACCTGGTAGGGGCCGAAGCCTTCCTGTTCCGGGCCGTTGAAATCGTCATTACGGCGATACTGGAGCTGATCGCCTGCCTGGAAGAAGGCTTCCGTCAGCGGATTGAGCGGTGCGATGTCCTCGACGCTGAGCGGACCTCCGGCGCCGTGCAGGTCCGATGCGCCACGACTTTGATCCTGGACTTCCTTGAAGGCGGGCAGGGCATTCTCCCAGCCCCATCCCTCAGCGCCATACTCCTGCTCCCACTCATCATAATTTTCCTTGGCGCCGCGCATATAGTGCATGGCATTAATAGAAGAGGAGCCACCGAGCGTTTTTCCACGCGGCCAGAGCAGTTTGCGATTGTTCAGATGTTCCTGCTCTTCGGTCCAGTAGCCCCAGTTGAAGGCTTCGCCCGTTACAGCGAATTGCAGCAGCATCGGAGTCTTGATGATCGGGCTTTGATCGGACCCGCCAGCTTCCAACACGCAGACCGTGACGTCGGGGTTGCGAGAGAGGCGCTCGGCAACGGTGCAGCCGGCCGAACCGGCGCCGCAGACGATATAGTCATATTCAAGATCACTCATTCTCGGTCTCCGCCTCGTTTTCCGCGAGCGCCGCATCCGTTTGGGTCGCCGCGTCCGTGACAACCGGATCACCATAATGCGCGGCGAGGGCGCGCATGGCGTTGAAGCTCATAGCTTGATGCTCCCACCAGATCGGATCTGCCGCGGTCCGCGCAATGACAATATTCCGGCGCTCATCAACCCAGACATATTGGCCGTAGACCCCGGCCATGAGCCATTCTCCGTCATGATCATCCGGCATCCAGAAATGAAGGCCATAGCCACGACCCGGATAGCGTGCATCCGGTCCGGGCTCCTGGAAGGGCGCATTGGGGCGCGTTGCCTGCTGCACCCAGCCCTCCGGCAGGATGCGTTCTCCCGCCCAGACGCCGTCCTGAAGATAGAATTGGCCGAAGCGGCCATAGCTCTCCAGCGTTGCGTTCAAACAGCAATAGCCGATCGCTTCACCATTCTCGCCGGGAATATTCTGGTTCCAGTTGGCATCGGCGGTCATGCCCAGCGGCAGCCAGATTTTCTCCTGCACGACTTCGGCAAGCGGACGGCCATAGATCGCGCGGATCACTGCCGAGAGGACATGGGTATTGGCGCTG
>JBELMP010000192.1:0-4053 GCA_042095695.1 Maricaulis sp.
CCCCGCTCTTCCTGTGGTCGGGTAAAGAAATCTTCCTGGCTGGCCGTGACACTGCCAGGCAGGCGGATGGGTACGTGAATACCCGTCACCGTTTCGGTATTCAGTCGTCCGCGAAGCGTCTCGCCGCCCCATTGCTGGATCAACCAGTAGGGCGGAAAGGCACGCTGCGTGGCCCGCGCCTGGAAATAGGCACGATGAAGCGCATAGACGGAGGCGTCCGGCGTGGCATCGCCAAGATGCATGACGGTCACCGCATCGCCCAGCGTCACCCGATAGGCCATATTCTGGATATGCGCCCGCGCCGCACCGCCGGCATGGGGGATGTGTACCGCCTCCACGACGACCTCCCCCAGGCTGATCTGCTGCGGTTCGGAGACGAAGGGCATCACTCGCAAGCGCGGCTCGAACGCGTCCTGCCAGCCCTCGGCCGCCCGCATGTCGAGACGGGCCTGGAAGGGCAAGACGGCAATGACCTCATTGTGGCGGGCGAGATAGGCATTCATCTCGGCGGCATCGAAATGATCGCCATGAATATGGGAGATGAAAACCGCATCAATCCCGTCATAGGGCGGTGTGCCGGCGAGCAGGGCCGCCTCGATCGCCGGATCGATGAGCGGATAGATATCAAAGCCTTCGCTGAACCAGGGATCGAAGAGGATCTTGGTCTCACCAGCGCTGACCATCATGGCTTCATTGGCAAGGAAATGCGCCGTCGCCGGATCATCCGCGGCGGGATGCGTCCGGGCGTTGGCAGCGCCCATTGAGGCGCAGATCGCAACCAGGGCGATGGTTGATCTCATGTCCGTTCCTCCGCCGGTGCTAACCGGATCAGGTTCAAAGGGTGCATCTCAGCCCCGGGCCTCGCCCGGCGCGCCCCTCGGCACGTGTGGCATGAAAATGAACCTGCGGACCTGATTTGGCAAGGCAGGGAGAGCGTGATGACGGTCACGGGACCGCGCATCACCGTGCGCTAGGATTATTCTGACGTCGGGATTGGCACCACCTGGCTGGTCGGCCGGTCGCTGGTTGATCCAAGTGAGACGGGACCAAGTGAGACGGGACCACGTGAAACAGGACCACGTGAAACAGGACCAAGTGGAGCAGGACCGAGTGGAGCAGGGGACGAAGTGAGGCCGGACCGTTTCGCATCCGGTCGAAGGCGTGTGACTTCCGGCACGGGATAACGCTGACGCCCTGGCCCCCAACCAGGCCCGTGCCGCGGCTGATCTTCACCCTGGCTGGCGCGCATCATGCGCAGACATGTGTTCGCCTGAACCATGATAGCTCAGGCGAACGCAAATACCGCGATCTCGATGGAGGGTTGTCAGTCGTTTGGGCATTCTCGCTTCCGGCCGAACCGTCGTGTGTGAAGCCAAGATGCCTGAAACCGCAGCTCTGGATGATCAAGTCATGCTAAATCTTTAGTTGAACGCCATCGCCCGACCGTGACAGGCATCGAACAAGGCAAGGAAAGCGTCCGCGTCCGTACTGCCGGCATCGGCAGCATCACGCAGATAGGCCCGCGCGCGATACGGGTCGGCGGGACCGCGATCATCGGACAACATCAGCCCGGCAAGAAATCCGGCATAGACCTGGCCGCGATCGGCGAACATGCGTTCAAGCGCCGCCTCGGCTCGGGTCTCGTGGCCCTCCCACTCATAGGAGGCCAGGGTCAACAGGGCGAGTGACCGCATTGACGCCGGGTCACCGGCCCGCATCAGGTCACCGCCCCAATAGAAGGCCGCCGCCTCCACCGGAACATTGCGCTGCTGGGCCATCTGGGTCACCGCCTGCGACATCGCCGCGCCGGCACGATAAAGATAGGCATCGCGATGATGCTCATAGCGATCGCAATCATTGGCGAAGGCTGCGCCGGCAAAGGCGAGATGCGCCGCAGCGCTGGCAGTCATCGCGATGAGACTTCTGAACGGTTTACGAAACATGGGGCCACTCCCTCGTCTGGGCTGACCAGGAGGTTGGGCGTGGCGATTTAAGCCGGTTTCAATTTCGGAACCGAAGTTTAAGGCGAATTTTCAATAATTTGCCCCGGCACAACCCGAAACATGCCCGGGCCGTGACCGCACGCGTCTCACGCCGGTAGGCCTCGCGGGAATTTATCAATAATTCAATGGTTTGAGACTTTCTCTCAATTCACCCATCCTCGGAAAGGCCCGATTCACCTTTGTTGATTTCAGGCATTGGCGCTGCGTGGTGCGCCCGGCTGTCCGCCGGTGCCCCATCGCGATCAGCCATGCCATAATCGCGCAGGACCTGGGCGACGCGCAGCCGATAATCCGCCAGTATCCGGCCCCGACCGGCGCTTTGGGCCTCGCGATGATGCTGGCGATTGCGCCAAGCTGTTACCGCGGCCTCATCGCGCCAGACTGATAATGAGAGATAGCGATCAGGATCGGCCAGCGACTGGAAGCGCTCAATGGAGATAAAACCGTCAATCCGCTCCAGCTCAGGCTTCAACGCTGCCGCCAGGTCGAAATAGGCCGGCGCCTGGCCGCCTGCCGGCTCCAGTTCGAACAGGACCAGGATCATGCCGTCACCCGCTGCAGGAAGGTGCGTTCCTCGCGCAGGATAAGTCTCTCTCGCTGGGCGAATTCGAAATTCTCCCGTCCCTCGGGATCCGTGCGCAGCCTTTCGCGATAGGTCTCATAGGCGGCCAGGCTGTCGAATTCGATCAGACCGAGGGCGATATCATTCGTGCCTTCATGCGGCAGGAAATATCCCGCCAGGCGGCCACCGCAGGCCGGAATGATCCGCAGCCAGTTCTGCGCGTAGGTTTCAAAATCCGCCCGTTTGAACGGGTCGATCTGATAACGGATGCAAACCAACAGGCTCATATGTGTCTCCTTAGTGCTGCGGCGTGACTAGCGCGGCAGACGTCTGGAATGCTTCGAGCAGGATCGAACTGTCTGCGCCCCGGCGCTGTGCTAGCATGCCGGTATGAATACCGGCCCCGACATCACCCGGATCGCCCGTCTGATCGGGGATCCCGCCCGCGCCAACATGCTCAGCGCCCTGATGACGGGCCAGGCCCTGGCCGCCGGCGAGCTGGCGCAGATCGGCGGGGTCACCCCGGCGACTGCCTCCTCACACCTCGCCCAGCTAATGGATGGCGGCTTGCTGGCTGCGGAAAAGCAGGGGCGCCACCGCTATTACCGCATCGCCGATCACCGGGTGGCAGAACTGATCGAGGATCTCGCCGGGCTGGCGGACCGATCCGGCCATCAGCGTTTCCGCCCCGGCCCCAAAGATCCCGAATTGCGGCGGGCGCGGATCTGTTATGATCACCTAGCCGGAGAAATGGGTGTCGCGCTTTACGAGGCCCTGCAGGGTGCCGGTGCCTTCAGCGCTGTACCGGACGGCATCGGCCTGTCCGGCACCGGCCGCGATCTGCTCGCGCAACTGGGGCTGGATATTGCAACAATCGACCGCCAGCGCCGCCCGGCCTGCCGCACCTGTCTGGACTGGTCCGTGCGCCGGCATCATCTGGCCGGGGCCAGCGGTGCCGCCCTGCTCGGCTTCCTGCTGGAGCAGAACTGGCTGGTACGGACCCCGGGGCAACGCGCCCTTCGTGTGACGCAAAAAGGCGAGACCGAATGGCCTCGCCTGATAGCCCGCCTGCGAAAGCCCTGATGCAGAACCTAACCCCTGAACGGGTCCTGCATAAGGATGACATCCTCGCGCTCCGGCGAGGTCGACACCAGGGCGATCGGGCATGCGATCAGCTCTTCCAGACGACGGACATATTTCACGGCCTCGGCGGGCAATTGCGCCCAGGAACGCGCACCGGCCGTGGAGCCGGACCAGCCCTGCAGCGTTTCATAGACCGGGGTGACGCCCGCCTGTGCTTCCTTGCCGGCAGGAAGATGGTCCAGGCGCTCGCCATTAAGTTCATAGGCAATGCAGACCTTGATCTCCTCAAACCCGTCCAGCACGTCCAGCTTGGTCAGTGCCACGCCGGTAACACCGCCCTGGGCCAGGGTCTGGCGTGTGATCACGGCATCGAACCAGCCGCAGCGGCGCTTGCGCCCGGTGACC
>JBELMP010000193.1:0-3889 GCA_042095695.1 Maricaulis sp.
CAGGAGTGGAGGCACCGCCCGGAATCGAACCGGGGTACACGGATTTGCAATCCGCTGCGTAGCCACTCCGCCACGGTGCCATCATGCTCGCCAAAAATGCGAGAGGGGAGCTATAACCAAACCGGCCCAGCGGGGCAATCGGTCAGGGCATGATCCGCTGCAAGACCCGGATTTTCATCATCGCCGCTCCTGGCGCTTGCCCGTTCCTTGCGGTGCAGGATATATCACCGCTCAGTAGCAAGTCCGACTCCCTGCCAGAGAGGAGATTTCCGTGAGCGATTTCGATCAGGCCCGCAAGCAAATGGTGGATTGTCAGATCCGTCCCGCCGATGTCACAGACCGGCGGCTCCTGGCGGCCTTTGAAACCGTGCCGCGTCACGCTTTCACCCCGCGTTCGCGCCTGGCCTCTGCCTATGGCGATTGCGAGGTGGCGACGAGCGAGGCGCGCCGGATGATGCGTCCACGGGACATGGCCAAGCTGATCCATGCTGCTGATATCCAGCCGACCGACATGGTGTTGGATATCGCCTCAGGCCGCGGCTATTCGGCGGCTGTCCTGGCGCGATTGGCGGAGACCGTGATTGCCCTGGAGAATGACGAGGACGGCGTTTCCCGCGCCGCGGATCTTCTGTCGGAATGCGGTGCTGACAATGCCGTCACAATGACCGGCGAGATCTCTGCTGGCGTTGCCGGGCAGGGGCCGTTCGACGTGATCTTTGTCAACGGTGCGGTGGCTGATGTGCCGCAAGCCTGGTTTGACCAGCTCGCCGATGGTGGCCGTCTGGCGGTCGTGACCCGCCGGGGGCCGGCAGGCAAGGCAACCATTTACACCAAGTCCGCATCCGGGATTGGCGAGCGCGTTGTGTTCGATGCGAATGCCAGCATCCTGCCGGGTTTTGAGCCGACCGTGGAATTCCAGCTTTAATCGGTTTCCCGGCGGATTGATTTTATCCGACGGAACCCCAGTTCGCTGACGTGTAAACCCTGTTGGGAGCCGCAATCCGAAAGCGAAAAAAAGTTGAGTGAACGCTGTTCACTTTTGTGTCTCGCGGGCCTATATGAGGCAAATCTAAGTCTGGCGATTGCCGCTGAGGCTGTTATTGTGTGCCGCAATGCGGCATCGGCGCCGCGGGTGCGTTGAGAGGATCCGAAGATCATGCGTAAGACGAATTGGGCATTGGCACTCGCGAGCGGGATTTCACTGTTGGCGACTACCGGGGTCGCGCAGGCACAAACACTCGAAGAAGCGCTTGTGCAAGCTTACAACTCCAATCCCACGCTCCAGGCCGAGCGCGCTAATCTGCGCAGCACGGATGAAAATCTTGTCCAGGCCCGTTCTGCACGACTTCCCACAGTGTCTGCGGATGCGTCGATATCGAGCCAGTCGACCGAGAGCACGAGCACATTCGTGATCGGCGACCAGGAAGTGGAATCGACCAGCGAGACGGACAGTACGCCGAAAAACTATTCCATAAGCGCCAGTCAGGCGATTTACCGCGGTGGCCGCACCTCGGGCGCAATTGATCAGGCTACGGCTCTGATCCTCGCTGGACGCGAAAGCCTGCGCTCCACAGAGCATGCCGTCCTTGTGGATACCGTCACCGCCTTCATGGATGTGCGCCGCGATACCGAGGTGATCGATATCCGTCGCAATAATGTTGAAGTGCTCAGCCAGCAGCTGCAGGCGGCCCGTGACCGGTTCGAAGTCGGCGAGGTCACCCGCACAGATGTCTCTCAGGCCGAGGCGCGTCTGTCAGGTGCCCAGGCTGAAATGTCGGCTGCCCAGGCGCAACTCGCAGCCAGCCGTGCGGCCTATGAGCGGATGACAGGTCAGCCCGCCGGGACGCTGTCCGAGCCGCCGGAATTGCCCGCCCTGCCGGAAACCCTCGCCGATGCGGCGGCTTATGCCTATCAGCACAGCCCGCAATTGCTCGCCGCCGAGTATGGCGAGCAGGCTGCACGCTATGGCGTCACCGTGGCCCGCGGTGCAATGCGTCCGGAAGTGACCCTTTCGGCCTCCGCCTCCGCGGCGCGCGACAGTAATTTCAGTGGCGATGAGCGTGACAGCACCTCGATTGTCGGGCGTGTCTCCGTGCCGCTTTTCACGGGTGGGCTGAACCGGTCGCGGGTGCGCGCTGCTCTGGCATCTGAAGATCAGGCCCGGCATCAGGTCAATCAGGCCCGCCGTGTCGTGACCGAAGGCGTGACCAATGCCTGGAGCAATTACGTCACATCGCTCGCTGTGATCGCATCAAGCCGCCAATCGGTAACGGCCAATGAAATCGCGCTGGATGGCGTCCAGCAAGAAGCCTTTGTCGGACTGCGCACAACGCTCGACGTCCTCAATGCCGAGCAGGAATTGCTCAATGCCCGGCTCACCCTGGTGACGGCGGAGCGCGACAGCTATGTCGCCGCCTATCGCCTGCTTCAGGCCATGGGGCTTTTATCGGCCGATTATCTCGGCCTCGATGTCCAGCTGCATGAGATGGAAGCTGTGGATAACAGCGGGTCGCGCTTTACTAACTTCGACTTAACGCCCTGGAATTAGCGTCGAAGGCGAATCGCGGGGTAGACATTAAGGCTCTGCCCCGGTTTATTCGCCTGAGGCGAGAAATGACGGACAAAGGATCCGCGACCATGGCAGAAGCTGCTGAAAACGAACCATCGATGGAAGAAATCCTGTCCTCGATCCGTCGGATCATCAATGAGGATGAGGAAGATGCTCCTGCTGCCGAGGCAGAAGCGGCTCCCGATGTTGAAGAATCCAATTCCCAGGACGATATCGACAATATGTTCGATGAAGCGCCGGCGGCCGAGGCCGAGCCGGAGCCCGCTGACGATGTTCTGGAACTGACCGATATGGTTGAAGAGCCGGATGCCGGCACTGAACCTCTGTCGATGGATGATGATCTGATGATTGTCGATCGCGATGAGGATGAAGTGGCAGCGGCGCCCGAGCCAGAACCAGAGCCGGAGCCCTTGGCCGATTTCGGTACGCTGGAAGAGGAAGTCGCCGACGGCATCATGTCCGATGGCGCAGCCACGGCGGCTATGGGATCCTTCCATACGCTTGCAGACACAATCCGGATTTCGGACGAGGAAGGCCGGACGCTGGAAGGCGTTGTTCGTGCGCTTTTGCGTCCGATGCTGAAGGAATGGCTCGACGCCAACCTGCCCGCCATCGTAGACGAAAAAGTACAAGCTGAAATCGACCGGGTTTCCCGTCGCCGCCGCTGATCGCCTTCGTCTGACTAACACGACACAGGGGCATCGACGGCAACGTCGGTGCCCTTTACTTATGCGCGCACAATGATGGAAAAAACATTCAACCCGCAAGACGCCGAAGGCCGCCTCTACGCGGCCTGGGAAGAATCCGGGGCCTTCAAGCCCAAGGATGACCCGGACGCCAAGCCGTTCTGTATCGTCATACCGCCGCCCAATGTGACCGGGCGTCTTCATATCGGCCACGCGCTGAACAATACGCTTCAGGACGTTCTGAGCCGCTATAAGCGCATGCTGGGCGATAGCGTGCTCTGGCAGCCTGGTACGGACCATGCGGGCATTGCCACGCAGATGGTCGTCGAGCGGCAACTGGCTGAGCGTCAGGAGCCGGGGCGCCGCGATATGGGCCGCGAAGCTTTCCTGGATCGGGTCTGGGACTGGAAAGAGGAAAGCGGCGGTCAGATCATGACCCAGCTGCGCCGTCTTGGCGCGTCCTGCGACTGGTCACGCGAGCGCTTCACCATGGGTGACCGCAATGCCGATAATGACCAGATGCGCGACGCTGTCAGCAAGGTCTTCGTCGAGCTCTACAAGCAGGGCCTGATGTATCGCGGCAAGCGCCTGGTGAACTGGGATCCCAAGTTCGAGACGGCGATTTCCGACCTCG
>JBELMP010000194.1:0-3862 GCA_042095695.1 Maricaulis sp.
TGGCCCGCATTGTCTCATAATCCGCGACATTGGGATGCGGCAGCGCGAGAAAGCGCTTTTCGGCAATGGCATTCAGCGTTTCCTGGGCGACATGGGAGGGCTCGACAATGCCGTCAGCCCCGGCAATCCCGCCATCCTCGCTTCCGCCCAGCATGTCGGTACGCACGGCCTGCGGGCATACGCAGACGACCTGCAGACCCTCATCGCCATGCGCCACGGCGAGGCTCTCCGCAAAGGCCACAGCGGCATGTTTTGAACAGGTATAGGATGTCGCGCCGATCTGCGCGAGCAGGCCCGCCGCCGAGGCGACGATGACAAATACGCCACCGCCGCGTTCGCGCATTCCCGGCCAGACCTGGCGCACACTGCGTACAGCGCCCATCAGATTGACCTCGAACGAGGCGTGCCAATCGGCATCGGAGGCACCGGCGGCATCCCAGCTCGGCTCATCAGTGCGCAATATGCCGGCATTGGAGACAAATACGGAAATCGGTCCCAGCTCGGCTTCGGCGGCATTGATGAATGCCCCGATTTCAGCTTCCTTCGTCACATCGACCTTGGCCCCGAAACAGCCGAGCTCTGCGGCGGCCTCTTCGGCGCCGGCCAGATCTGCTATCGCGATTTTCGCACCCTGAGCCTGAAAGGCTTCGGCCATGGCTCGGCCGATACCACGCGCGCCGCCGGTAATGGCGACGGTTTGACCGGAATAGTCCATTACGGTCCCTCCCCGGTTAGACGTTAGTATTTGCGAAGCCTCGCAAACTTGTCGGTATGATAATTGGCGTCGCCGAACAGGGCCTCCGCCACACGCACGCGCTTGATGAAGAAGCCGATATCATACTCATCGGTCATCCCGATACCACCATGCATCTGGATGGCTTCCTGAGCCGCCAATTGGGCAACCTGGCCCATTTTCGACTTCGCCGCTGACACCATCATCGCTGCATGATCCGGCGCCATGTCCAGCGTTTGCAAGGTCTTCAGGACAATGGACTTGCCCAGCTCAATCTCTGAATAAAGATGCGCTGCCCGATGCTGCAAGCCCTGATAGGTACCGATCACCTGGCCGAATTGCTTGCGTTCCTTGAGATACTCGACTGTCTGGTGCAGGCATTCCTGAGCCGATCCGGACATTTCCGCCGACAGGCCGGCACGCCCGGCATCCAGCACGGCTTCAAGCGGGGTGAGGCCATTATCCACCTCCCCAAGGACCGCATCAGCGTCCAGCTCCACATTATCCAGCGTCACACGCGCGGAATTGCGGCTATCGACCATGGACTGACGCTCGATGCTGACGCCATCAGCCTCGCGCGGCACAAGAAAGAGCGTGACGCCTTCGGCTTCGTTTTCCGCTCCGGCAGTCCGGGCTGAAACCAGGATCATATCGGCGATATGGCCTTCGGCGACGAAGGATTTCTTGCCATTGAGCTTGAAGCCATTGCCCGAGCGTTCAGCCGTCGTTGCGACGCTGGACGGGTTATGCTTGCGACCCTCGTCCGTACCGACAGCGAAGACTGCATCACCCACCGCAATCTTCGGCAACCATTCACCCTTCTGGGCTTCCGAGCCGAAGCGCGAGAGCGCATTAGCGCCCATGATCGCTGTCGACAGATAAGGCGATGCAGTCAGCGTCCGCCCCATCTCCTCCGCGATGACACCGGCGGCGACATGGCCCATCGCCACCCCGCCATGCTCTTCCGGCACAAGCACACCGGTCCAGCCCATTTCAGCCATTGCAGCCCAGGTCTTGCGATCAAAACCGTCGGCATTCTCCTCATCGCGCAGCCGGCGCAGCTGGCTGACGGGCGCGCTGTCCGCCAGAAATCCCTTCGCGGCATCCTTGAGCATGCCCGCTTCTTCGGTAAGTACCATTGCCATGGATAAATCCTCCCCTGCGCTGCGGCCTAGGCCGTCGGAAGCTGCAGGATGCGTTTCGAAATAATGTTGAGCTGGACTTCAGACGTCCCGCCTTCGATGGAATTGGCCTTGGTACGCAGCCAAAGACGCGCCACGTCATTTTCCGCATCCCATTCCAGCCCGTCACTTCCCGAGCTATCCATCATCAATTCGAAACGGCGCTTGTTCAGCTCTGTGCCGTAATATTTCAGCATGGAGGAATTCGCGCCCACGCCCTGTCCGGATTTCGCCTCATCGAGCACGCGCTCCATGGTCGACATAAAGGCCAGCCCATCAATCTCGGCGCGCGCCACATCGGTGCGCAGGATCGGGTCATCCAGCTCGCCACGGTCATTCAGACCGATCTGCTGGGCCGCGATATCGCCCATCGGACGCATCGCACCGGACCCCTGGCCCATTCCGCCAATCATCTCACGCTCATGCGTCAGGAGATATTTCGCGATCGACCAGCCCTTATTCTTCTCACCGACGAGATTGTGCTTTTCGCACCGTGCGTCATCGAAGAAGGTTTCGCAGAAGGGTGACTTCCCGGAAATCAGCTTGATCGGCTTGGTCGTCACGCCCGGCTGATCCATATCGACCAGCACAAAGCTGATGCCGTCATGCTTGGGCGCTTCGAAATCCGTCCGCACCAGCACGAAAATCCAGTCTGCCTCATCGGCATAGGAGGTCCAGACTTTCTGGCCATTGACCAGGTAGTGATCGCCCTGATCCTCGCACTTGGTCATCAGACCGGCGAGGTCGGATCCTGCATTGGGCTCAGAATAGCCCTGGGCCCAGCGGATCTCGCCGCGCGCGATCTTGGGGAGATGCTCGCGTTTTTGATCTTCATTGCCATATTTCAACAGCGCAGGCCCGAGCATCCAGATGCCGAAGGAGTTCAGCGGCGAACGTGCCTTGATCGCCTTCATCTCTTCCTTGAGCACTTTGGCTTCGGCCTTGCTCAGCCCGGCGCCTCCATATTCCACAGGCCATTCAGGAACGGTCCAGCCCTTCTCGGCCATACGCTCCATCCAGATTTTCTGGGCGTCGCTTTTGAAGACATAACGCTTGCCGCCCCAGCACATATCGCCTTCGCTGCGGATCGGAAGACGCATTTCTTCCGGGCAGTTTTCTTCAAGCCACGCGCGGGTTTCCGCGCGAAATGTTTCGATATCCGACATATCTCTCCCCTTATCGGCCTCATGACGTTTACGAACACGTCAAGCTGTTTCGCAGAGCTCTATTGGCTCATTTGTGTCGGGTTTTTCCCGGATCAAGCGAATTGAGGCGCGATTTCTAAGTTTTTGGCAAGCCCTAGTCGCCGAAGAACCAGTAAAAATGTACCGTTGTAATCGACGATGCGGTTCCAGATACCCCGCTTCGGCAAATGCAGCGCCGAGCGCGGAAAGTCATGATGGTGGTCATGCAGGGCCTCACCTCCGGTGAGCAGGGCCAGCACATAGTCAAACCAGAGCGGCGTGTTGAGGTGACCGAAGACGTTCACACCCAGAGTGGTGGCGTGGAACTGGATGGCGCGACCGATCACGACACTGGCATGAAGGATCGCCGTGAGAATGATCGATCCGCCTGACAGGGCTACGATTCCATAGATAATCGCAGGGATGATCAGGTGCATTGCCAGCGAAAGGGTTATGTGGAAATCATCGGCAAATCGCACCACCGGATTATCCTTGAGCCAGAGTGGCATGGGACGGTCGAGATCCTGCTTGTCGCGCCACAGAATCCATCCGACCCAGGCCCAGACCTTGCTCTCGAACGGATTGTGGGGGTCGCCCGGCTGGTCCGCAAAACGGTGATGCTGGGAGTGATAATTCACCCAGTCTTTCAAAGATCCCTGCATGGCAAGGATACAGTTAAGCATAACGATGACCTGGGCCGGCCATTTGATTTCGCCGGCGCGGTGTTGCCAGATCCGGTGCAGCGGCCCAATGCCCATATTACA
>JBELMP010000195.1:0-3830 GCA_042095695.1 Maricaulis sp.
AGCCGGTCTCGGCCATTTCCGACACGCTTTCCTCCTTGACCAGCCCGCCGACGCGCACGCGTTCCCCGGCGACCGGCGGCGCGCTGGCGACCTCACTCGGGCTGTAGAAAAACACCATCGCATCCTGCAGCGCGACCAGGGCGAGGGCGATCGCGGCGATAAATACTGTACCGGCGGCAGCGAGCGTGGCCAGGCGGCGATTACGATGGCGCATGCGAAGGTCCTGTCCGTTCAAAAATCAGCATCTGGTTATTAGCCGGCATGCGTGTGCGTGTCAGCGCGGCAAATCCGCCCTCTTTGAGACTATCGATGACCGCATCCAGCGACCGCACGCCCCATTGCGGATTGCGGGCTTTAAGCGATTGGTCAAAAGCGAGATTGCTCGGTGCTGTCGCCTCACCTTCCAGGAAGGGTCCGTAGAGGATCACGCACCCTCCCGGTTTCAACAGCTGATCAGCCGAACCGGCGATTTCTGCCAAAACGCGCGGCGGGGAGATGTGGATTACATTGCAACTGATCAGCGCGTCATAAAGGCCCAGACCTTCTGTCCAGCCCGGCTGGCACAGATCCAGTGCCAGGGGTGTCGTCACTCGCCCGCCAAATCCCGACCCCCAGCTCGATTGGGATCGCCTCGATGCGGCATCCGGATCAGAGGGCTGCCAGATCACATCTTCGCGCACATCGAGCAGCGCGGCCGCATGCTCGCCGGTTCCTGAACCGATCTCCAGAACATGCGCAGCCGACGGCAGATGATCGGCCAGGATCGCGGCAATCGCGGCCTTATTGCGTCCGGCGCTTGGCGAGAACAGACGGCCATCCTCTGCATCGCGCGCTTCCAGGGCAATCGGAGGAGAAGTTTTTTCGCTCATCGCGTCGATTTAGGTGAGCCTGGTCAGACAGGCAAGCCGCTTCAGGCGGCGGCCGCGCCTCGGCGACGCAGCGTCGAAGCGGCCTCATCGACATCCATCGCCTCAAGCAGTTTTGCCGTTATATCCAGCCCCGCCTGGGCTGTGGTGCGATTTTGCCCCTCGCTCTTGGCGACAAGGTCGACCAGCATCTCACCGGCATCCTGCATGCGCTTTATGGCTGCGTCGGCAATGCGTTTCTGCGTGCTGGCGACAGCGGCCGCATTGGCGAGCTCGCGAGTTGCTGCGGTGAAAAAGGCGAGCCCTTCGGCGCGGTCGACATGGCTTTCAGGCGGGAGTTGCGCCGGAATAATCCGTCCACTCTTGCCACGCCTTGGCTCCGGAAGGCCGGAATCGAGGGCTAATGGCAGTTTTTCGAGGATTTTTTCGACATTGGTCGAGGCCTCTGCGCGCAGGCTGAACAGGGACTGCCCCCAGCGCCCGGCCTTGCGAATACCGAACTCCTTGGTCATGCCGGTTGAAAAAGCCACAAAGCGCTCGAAGAGTGCGAAAACCTGCTTCGCCTCCTCCCGCGTTGCCGGCGGATTTCGCAGCCGGGACGCGAAATAGCCGGTATCGGAAAGCACGGCATCGCCGACCGCAGCAAGCTCTGTCTTCGAGACAACGAGATCATCACCGCGCTTGCCAATCCGCTCGATGACCCGGAAAATCTCCCAGCTATTCTCCAACCGCCCCATGGAAATCAGCAGGAACCACACGGCGGCTTCAGGCGCTTCCTCAATAATCTCGCCGTAAACATCATGCAGGCGGGTGCACAGCTCATCATCGAGGTCGAAGATCTTGGGCGGCAGGCGCTCCAGCCCGTCCTCGAGGACGCGAGAATTGCGCAAGAGCGTGACAGCATCGCGAAGCATTTCAGGGCTGTCGCCACCACCGAAACGCTTTGCCAGCGCCGTCATATCCTTGGGAACGCGTTCGGCCTTCTTGATCGCCTCATGCAGCGCATCGCCAAGCTGGCCGCGGAATTCGTGCCAGATCGGATCGCTCGGACCCTTCTTGCATTTACGCGCGGTTTCTATCGTATCCTTCGCCAGGTGCCGACCCAGCCAACCCCAGATCTTGCTCACCTGCTCCGGGCTGAAACGCGCACCGGAGGGCGGCGTATGTTCCGGGTCACCGACCAGCGGTTTGAGCGGCATCAGGAGATAGCCCTTGGCGGCGTCGCCTGCCGGTTCGCGCGTACTGGCTTCGAGCTCCTCGAACACTGCCAACAGCCCGGCATCGCCATCGCTCCCAGCCTGCCCCGAGCGCGCAGCCATCATCATGGCCTGACGCGCCGTGTCGGGCAAAGACCGCCACAGGGCCTCCAGCTTGGCCTTCTGACTGGGTGACAACTTGCTCATGGCGAAACGCACAACTCCGTAGTTACGGACAGTTTTCGCTAAATACAGTTAATGATGCTTTAGCGCACAGTAGCGGGAAGACTGATCTCCGCTCGCAGCCCGCCAAGCTGAGACCGGCTCAGTTCAATATCACCCTCATAGGCCTTTGCGAGATCTGCAACGATTGACAGGCCGAGACCGGTGCCCGGGGCCTGCTCATCAAGACGTACGCCGCGCTGAAGCGCGCTTTTCATGTCTTCGTCGGTTATGCCTGGACCATCATCCTCGATTGCGATGAGCAGCAAGCGTTCTGACTTTCTTGCCGAGGTCACCATCACCGTACTTCTGGCCCATTTACAGGCATTATCCATGAGATTGCCGATCATCTCTTCCAGATCCTGGCGCTCGCCGCGAAAGATCAGACCCGGCTCCACTTCAGCACTGAGGCTGATACCATCGCGGCCGTAAATCTTGCGCAGCGTACGCGTCAGATCACTGATGACCATGGCGGTTTCGGTGCGTGCACCAATTGCCTTGGCGTGCGCCGCCGCGCGAGCGCGGCGCAGGTGATGGTCGACCTGAGACGCCATAATGCCGGTCTGTTTCTCGACCAGGCGGGCAAGATCGCCATCGCCGACACGCGCCTCATTGGTCAGAACTGCGATCGGTGTTTTGAGCGCATGGGCCAGATTGCCGACATGGGTGCGTGATCGCTCGACGAGTTCACGGCTATGATCGAGCGTGGCGTTCAGCTCATCAGCCAGCGGCTGCAATTCATTGGGGAATTCGCCATCTACCCGCTCCGCATCGCCCTCGCGCACTTCGGCCACCGAGCCGCGCATCCGCAGCACTGGGGCCAGGCCAATGCGGACCTGCACAAAGACGCCCGCTGCGATCAGGGCCGCGAAAAACAGGAACATTATCCCGGATGTCAGAGCGAAGTTGCGGACTTCCCGGTCAGCAGGGCCACGATCTTCAGCGGAGAGGAAGAGCACCAGATCATCGCGATTCTGTAATTGCACGGCCTGCCCGATCAGACGCAGCGACACCGCTTCAGGCCCCTTGGTATCAATCGAGACGACCTGGCCCGGCGCCGCACGGGCCGCATCGAGCAGGCTTGGCGGTACCGCCAATTGCTCGTCCCAGAGCGAGCGGGAGGCGATCAATACGCGCGGCGACGCCTCCAAGGGCAGATCGAGGATCTCCCAGTATCGACCTGAAAAGACCCGGCTGAAGTCCGGATCGGAGGGCTGGCGCGAAAGCACCACATCGCCAGCGGGCCCCGTCTCCGCAGCCGCGACCAGACCGCCGACCACGCTGGTCAGGCGATTATCGAGCGTGCGGATAACAGAGCGCTGGTAAAGCGTGGTCAGCGCGATCGCGCCGATCAGCAGGAGCACGAGAGCCCAGGCCGCCGCGCCCGCAAAAAGTCGGAAGGCGAGCGAGCGGCGAAGGATCACGAGACGGGTCGCGCCACCGGATCGACCAGGCGATAGCCAAGACCGCGAACGGTCTCGATCCGGTCAGCCGACTCTACCTGACACCGAGCTATGTTGAAACCGGTGCCGGTTTCCTTGAAATC
>JBELMP010000196.1:0-3827 GCA_042095695.1 Maricaulis sp.
CAAAATCACGTGATAGCCTTCTCGCACCGGTACGCTTCCACACCGGTCCGCGGAAAAGGCTCGTCCCATAGCGATGGAATAATCACCGCACGGCTGGTCGCCATGCGCTGCAGCATGTCCGCGCGCTCCAGTCGTCCGAGGAAACGGATTGTCGGACAGCCCTCGGCCAGACGACGCAGTTCTGCCTCGTAGGGACCATCCCCGGCAATCTCCATCACGCCCTCGCCCGCGCCGGCGCGCCAGGCTTCAATCACCGTTTGCACACCTTTTTCTCGCGTCAGCCGCCCCGCATAGAGAACGCGGTTTTCAGCTCGCCGACCGTCCACCACCAACGGCTCGGCAACGACATTCGGCTTGGCATGGATCCGCGCCGGATCAAAGCCGCCCTCACTATAGATTTGACCGACGAATTCGGAGACCGGAATGAAGGCATCCGTGAAGTCGCGCCAGGTGCCCAGCAGCTTGTGCGTCCCGATCATGGCGGCAATCGCCGCGCTCGCCGGCAGGCTGTCGCGATAGCATCCCCGCATCACGCCCTTCAACGGCACTGTGTCGCCCACACAATCGCGACAGTCCCGCCCCTGTCGGAAAAGTTTGGCATTGGTGCACAAGAGCCGGTAATTCCTCAAAGCCTGAACGCTGGCAACGCCATAACGGCGCCCCAGTCGCAAAACCGCCGGCGAGACCAGCGGCAGGTAATTCTGGACATGCAGGATTTCAAAACCGCCATTCGCCAGGCAGGTGCCAACCTGCTGCATGGCGGGGCGAGACCAGATTGAACGCAGCCCGGCCCGCACTGCGCCAATCTCGGCAACCTCCTGATTATCGAACTCAATCAGCTCGACCTCATGACCTGCAGTGCGCAGGAGCTCGACCTCGTTCCGGGTCGAGATGTCTTCGCCGCCCAATTGCTGATAGCGGCTGTGGACCATCAGGATTTTCATGCCTGCGGCCGGCGCCCGAGCCAGAGCAGAAACAGGGCCGGCAGCCAGGGGAAGACGCGTTCGAACGGATCGCCGGGCAGGACGGCAAGCGCCTGCAATCCGGCCAGGAGGCCACCGGCCTCGCTACCAGAGATCTGCCCCAACGCATTGAACAGGACGGTCAGCGCAAAACCGGTGACCATCGCTGACAACACTGCCCAGCCAGCAGGTTCGAAATTCAGCACGCGCATCACCACAACCGGGCCGAAAGCGGCGCCAAGCGCGGCCCAGGCAAACAGGACCCGATCGAAAATACTCGCCGGCAGGCTCAACGTCATCCAGATCGCAATGGCGGTGATCGCCGCCATCACGAGGCGCGATATCAACACCTCCCTGCCCGGAAACAATCGGGTCAGTCGCATATCATGAGAGACGGCGGCACTGGCCGATAACAGGATGGAATCAACGGTCGACATAATCGCGGAAAGAATGGCCGCGATGACAATGCCGGCGAGGATTGGCGGCAGAAGATCATTCGCGAGCTGATAGAAAAGCGCCTCGCCATTGAGCCCGCTTCCAAGCAAGGCGCGACCGGACAGCGCCAGCAAGGTCATGCCGATATAGACCATCACTGCCCAGCCCATGGCGATGGCAAAGCCGCGCCGGCGCGAGGGTTCATCCTTGATGGCCATCAGCCGGGCGAGAAGATGTGGCTGTCCCATGGCGCCGATACCGACGCCCCAGACACCAAGAATAAAGCCCAGCAGCAGGAAGGGCCCGAAATTGCCAGTGATATCCAGATATCCGTCCGGGACCGTGGCGCTGAGCGCAGCCATGATACCGCCTGGCCCGCCCGCTGCGAATACCGCATAGGCCGGCAGGAGTATGGCCACCAGCGCCATCAGGAAGCCCTGCAGCATGTCCGTCACGCTGACGGCCCAGAAACCGCCCAGCAGGGCGTAGAGCAGGACAACACCGGCGCCGAGCAGGACCGCCTCGGTTGAGGGCAGGCCGAACTGTGTCTCGAACGCGGTGGCAGCCGCCCCGAATTGTGCAGCGATATAAAAGACGAAGCAGAAGACAATCAGCATGGCCGCGACCATCGCAATGACGGGCTTCATCGATGGCCCGGCACCGGCGGACGCGAAATCGGTCAGGGTCACATGTCCCTTCGCCGCAGTTTCCTCGCGCAGGCGACGACCGAAGAAGAGCCAGACCGCGACATAGCCGCCCCAGATCCCCGGCACCATCCACAGCGCTGACAGGCCCGTTGCATAGACAAAGCCGGAAAAGCCCAGCAGCACCCAGGCCGAAGAGGTCGAGGCGGCGTAGGACAGCCCGGCCACCCAGGGTCCAAGCCCCTGCCCGGCAATGAAGAAATCACTCTGCGTCCGCGTCCGGCGCGAGGCCCAGACGCCAACCAGGACCAGGACCAGCTTGTAGGCGATCAGGGTCGCCAGGATCAGATAGGTATCACTCGACATGCTCACCCCTCAGCTGATGGAGGAATACCGCGCTTTCCTGGCAAGGCAAATGCGTGACCGCTCAATCACTGCGCGCCTGGCCCGGCGCGCGAGCCGCTGCGCGATGGCGATGACAGGGGGTTGTCTTGCCGCGCCAAGGGGCGGATACAGATTTCAGAGCACGAGACACTCGGCCGGGAGGACGCCATGAATGAGATGACACCGCTTAAAGCCAAGGACGCCCCGGAGCTTGCCAGTTTTGACTGGGAGGACCCCTTCCACCTGGATGATCAGCTGACCGAGGAAGAGCGCCTGGTCCGCGATGCGGCCCGTGCCTACGCCCAGGACCGGCTTCAGCCGCGTGTCATTGACGCCTATCGCGAGGAAAAGACCGATCCGGCCATCTTCCGCGAAATGGGCGAGCTGGGCCTGCTGGGGTCCACCATTCCTGAAACCTATGGCGGCGCCGGTCTGGGCTATGTCGCCTATGGTCTGGTTGCCCGCGAGGTTGAGCGCGTCGACAGCGGTTATCGCTCGATGATGTCCGTCCAGTCCTCCCTGGTGATGTATCCCATCCATGCCTATGGCTCGGAGGAACAGCGCCGCAAATATCTGCCGAAACTGGCCTCAGGCGAGTGGATTGGCTGTTTCGGCCTGACCGAACCGGATGCCGGCTCCGACCCGGCGGGCATGAAAACCCGCGCCGAAAAAATCGAGGGCGGCTATCGCCTGACCGGGTCGAAAATGTGGATCTCCAATTCCCCGATCGCCGATGTCTTCGTGGTCTGGGCCAAGTCGGACGCCCATGACGGCAAGATTCGCGGATTTGTTCTCGACAAGGGCATGGCCGGCCTGTCCGCCCCCAAGATCGGCGGCAAGCTGTCCCTGCGTGCCTCCATCACGGGCGAAATTGTGATGGATAATGTCGAGGTCGGTGAGGACGCCCTGCTTCCCAATGTGTCAGGCCTCAAAGGCCCGTTCGGCTGTCTCAACCGGGCGCGTTACGGTATTTCCTGGGGCGCGATGGGGGCCGCGGAATTCTGCTGGCATGCGGCGCGCCAATACGGGCTGGACCGCAAACAGTTCAACAAACCCCTCGCCCAGACCCAGCTCTTCCAGAAAAAACTGGCGGACATGCAGACCGAGATCGCCCTGGGTCTGCAGGCCTCGCTCCGCGTTGGCCGGCTGATGGACGAGGCCCGGGCCGCTCCGGAAATGATCTCCATCGTCAAGCGCAATAATTGCGGCAAGGCCCTGGATATCGCCCGCATGTCCAGAGACATGCATGGCGGCAACGGAATTTCCGAGGAATTCCAGGTCATTCGCCACATGTCCAATCTGGAGACCGTGAATACATATGAGGGCACGCATGATGTTCACGCCCTTATTCTCGGTCGCGCCCAGACCGGGCTGCAGGCCTTTTTCTGATCAGGACGGGGCG
>JBELMP010000197.1:0-3788 GCA_042095695.1 Maricaulis sp.
ATGGCTGCACTGCTGCTCGTCTATGCGGTTATGATGGATACGCCGGATCTGTAGGGTTGAACGTATTGCCAAGAGGCGAGGCCATGCAGCGCAACAAGAAACGCATCCTAAGCGAGTATCTCGTGGCTGCCGCCCGAACGGGCGACCGACGCGCCTTTGATCGCCTGGCGCGGCTCTGGCACGCCGACCTTCTGCGTCACGCTTATCGCCTGATGGGCGAGGCGGATGCCGCCGAGGATGTGCTGCAGGACGCCTGGCTCGATATTGTTCGTAGTCTGGGGCGTTTGCGTGATGGCGCTGCCTTCCCGGCCTGGGCCTATCGGATTGTAACGCGCAAGGCTGCGCGCCTGATCCGCAAGCGGCAGCGCTTGCGCCAGGCCCGCCAGATCATGGCCACGGAGGGTGAGACCCTCGTCGATGGCGAGGCGCGTGCGGAGACAGCGGCGGGTGCCGCCCAAATCGCCCGCGCCATGGCCGCGCTGCCACCGGAACAGCGTTCGGCGATTGCCCTTTATCACCGACAGGAATTCAGCATCGCGGAGATCGCGACTGCGCTCGACGTGCCGGTCGGCACCGTCAAAACCCGCCTCATGCATGCGCGCCGGAAAATCCGTGCCGTGCTGGAAGGCGAACCGAAAGGAGACCAGAATGAGCCAGACAGACAAAGAACTGGACGATCTCATCACGGAAGCCCTCGAAGCGGAGGACCGTGAAATCCTGGGCCGTCATGCCCGGCAGCCAGGGTTTTTTGCCCAGGCGCTGGGGATATTCGGCGGCTCGATGGGCTGGGTGATGATCGTTGTTTTTCTCCTCTTGCTGATTTTCGTCGGCCTGATGATCTGGACCGGTCTGAATTTCTTTCAGGCCAGCGATGCGATCATGGCCTTGCGCTGGGGCGTCGGCCTCGTCGTGGTCATTCAGACCATTCTCTTCCTGCGCGGCGTGATGTTTCAGCAGATTCTGACCAATCAGATCTTGCGAGAGGTCAAGCGATTGGAATTGCAGATAATCCGGGCGCAGCAGCGGCATCAGGACTAGCCCTTTACAAGCCTGTATCGCGACCATGCACGCTCAACTCGTCTTCACAGGCGCGTGAGCCCCTAGCATTCGCGATAGCGGCTCCCCAAATAGCGTTTCGAGCCGGGTGGGGATGGCTCTGGCCACCCCTGCCCGCAAAGGGATAGGATGTCATTATGTCTAATACAGTTTCTGTATCGCTGTCGCCGGAACAGGGCCTCTCGAGCTATCTCGCGGAGATCCGCCGCTTCCCCATGCTTGAGAAGGATGAGGAATTCATGCTCGGCAAGCGCTGGCGCGAGCACGCCGATGGTGAGGCTGCCGAGAAACTCGTCACCTCTCACCTGCGGCTCGTGGCCAAGATTGCCATGGGCTATCGCGGCTATGGCCTGCCGGTCGCTGAAGTGATTTCCGAAGGCAATGTCGGTCTGATGCAGGCTGTGAAGAAGTTCGATCCGGACAAGGGCTTCCGCCTGGCAACCTATGCCATGTGGTGGATCCGCGCCTCGATCCAGGAATATATCCTGCGGTCCTGGTCGCTGGTGAAAATGGGCACCACGGCGGCTCAAAAGAAGCTCTTTTTCAATCTGCGCCGGATGAAAAGCCAGATGCAGGCGCTGGACGAGGGTGATCTGAAACCGGAACAGGTCGAGGAAATCGCCACCAAGCTCGGCGTGACCAATGATGAGGTCGTGTCGATGAATGGTCGTCTGTCCGGCCCGGATGCCTCGCTCAACGCGCCGCTCAAGGGCACGGAAGGCGATGGCCAGTGGCAGGACTGGCTGGCTGATGAAGACAGCATCAGTCAGGAAGCCGAGCTGGCCGAGACCGATGAATTCGATACGCGCATGCAATTGCTGCAGTCCGCAATGGGCGAGCTGAATGAGCGCGAGCAGCATATCCTGCAGGAGCGCCGTCTCAGCGAGGAGCCGAAAACGCTTGAAGAACTGGCGGAGCATTATGGCGTCAGCCGTGAGCGTATTCGCCAGATTGAAGTGCGGGCGTTTGAAAAACTGCAGAAGGCCATGCGCAATATGGCCAGCGAACAAGGCCTGATGAACTAGGAAAACCTGGTGCCGGTTCTATATTCGACCCCGTCGGATGGACCGGCCGGATCGAGGAGAGAGCCATGGCTGAAAAGACACTGACCCTTGCTGGCGGATGTTTCTGGGGCATGCAGGATCTGCTGCGCCGCCGTCCAGGCGTGATCTCTACGCGTGTCGGCTATACCGGCGGTCGGGTTGCGGACGCGACCTATGACATCGTCAAGACCGGCATGACCGGGCATGCCGAGTCAATCGAGATCCGGTTCGATGATAACCAGACGACGCTGAAAGACTTGTTCGAGGTCTTCTTCCAGATCCATGATCCAACGACCACAGATCGCCAGGGCAATGATATTGGCAGCCAGTATCGCTCGGCCATCTTCTACGCGGATGACGAGCAGAAACGGGTCGCCAGCGCAATTATCAAAGCCGTGGATGCGAGCGGTCTGTGGCCGGGCAAAGTCGTGACGACGCTCGAGCCGCTGGGTGATTTCTGGGACGCAGAGGATGTGCATCAGGATTATCTTGAGCGCTATCCGAACGGCTATACCTGCCATTTCGTGCGTCCGGACTGGAAACTGCCGGAAACCGTGCTCGAGGGCGTTTAGCTCGGAGTGCCTGCGGCCTCAGCGCTCGGTTGAAAGTCCGAGCGCAATGCCGGCCTGTCCCAGATAATAGGTGACCCAGACCACCGGCCCGCCCCAGGGCAGGGCGTCGGCGAACATGCGCCAGGCCAGTACGCTGTCCGAGACCACAAAGAGCAGGGCGCCGATAATGGCGAGGCTCGGCGCGCGACTGATTACGGCCAGAATCGCCATCAGCATGATAATCCCGTTATAGACACTCGCGGCCACCCTAAGCTCGCCGAAATGGGGTTGCAGGGCGATCAGCATGCCTGCGCCGAAAACCGCCAGCACACCGGCCGCGATATAGCCGGGTAGGTCGCGCGAGGCGGATTTGCGCAGCCGGTCCGCGAACAGGGCAATGTAAATGAGATGGCCGATACCGAAGGCTGCGATGCCATAGGCTGTCTGTTGCGGTTCAAGCGCGAGAAAGGCATCGCCCGCAGAGCCGAAAAACAGCCCGAGGGCCAGAAGCCAATAGCCGCGCCGCAAGGCCAGGCCGCCGAGCAGGACAATGCCTGACGCTTTGAGAATGACATTGCCCGGATAGGGCAGGGCGAGGCCGAATCCGTCGCCCAGATAGGCCACCGCTAGCAGGGCGGACAAGCCCAGAAGCATCATGTCGAAACGGCCCAATGAGCGGCCGGAGCGGAATGTCATCATGATTTTCTCTCCCCGTTTTAGAGGCTAGTCTTTCCGCGCCATGCGGAAAACCTTGTCTCTCATCGCCTGTCTCCTGCTTTGCCTTGGAACGACGCCCGTCCAGGGACAGGCGCTGCATCGCGCCGCTGACCCGATCGCACAGGCTCAGGCCGAGCTGGCGCAACGCCCGCATGCGGGGGAGGAGGTCTGGCGCCGGCTCAGCGCGGGCGGGCTGCCCATCATCCGCCCCGATCCCGGACAGGCCGGGCATGTGCGGGCAAGCTTCGTCTTCCGCGCCGGGCCCGAAGTGGAGAGCGTGCGTCTGGACAGCGTGCTCAACGCGGTGGAAGTCGATGGATTTATTGAGGACTATGTCGATGACTTCACCCTGCCGCTGACCCGATTGCCGGGCACGTCTATCTGGTGGCGGACCATGTCCGTCCCGGCGGACAGCCAGGCC
>JBELMP010000198.1:0-3776 GCA_042095695.1 Maricaulis sp.
AGGCCATTCAGGCTTTGCCCGTCAAAATTCGCACGAAAGCCACCCCGGCCGGACAGGGCAAGCGCGTGGTCGTCACAACGCTTGTCCAGCTCAGCCTGGTTCATTGCGCTCTCGGCGAGGTCTGACACTGCATTTTCCATCGCCTGGGATTGTGTCACACAGTCCTAACCGGAAAATAAATGACGCGGTAAAATGCCAGATATGGCCGTTGAGATGTCGAAAAAAGAGAAGTTTTCGATCCCGTTCATCGCGTTCATGTCGGGTTCAGCGCGCACTGACAATAGTTGCATACGAGATCAGCGGTCGACATCAGTCCCTCGCAAGCCTGCTGAACTCTCTATCGCAGATAGTATCGAAGCGCCGGCTGCCCCCAACAGCTGGCGTTTCTTTTGGTCGGAGCAGGGGGGGTGACAGCCTTTGTCGCGGGCGGGGTGGATAAAGGGTCTCAACACAGACGCAAAATCTATCGGAGACTGACCATGACCATCGCCATTCAAGCTGCAATCCCCGGAACCCGCGGCGCCCAGGCCAATCTGATCCCGCATCGCTTTCGCGATGGATATTTTCGCATGCAGCGTCCCGGAGACGATCTCAGCTGCATTCACGTTGAGGATATCCGTTCGGTCTGCCGCTACCTTCACAAGGGTTATCGATTGGCCATGAGCGCAGCCGAAGGCCCGTCCATGCCGTCCTGGCTGCCACCGGAACATGTGCGCATCGCGGTTCGGTGATGGCTCTCATGGAAGCCCCGGAAAATCATTACGCCGAAAACCCTTGACCAGGGCTGCAAGGGCAGGGGGGGCGAGCACCTCAACCTGATCGCCCCAGGCATAGAGGTGCCAGCACATTTCAAGATGCCCACTGGCGTGGAAGCGCACAATCAGGCTGCCATCCTCGAGCATCTGCGTCACCTGATCAGGATGGAATTGAAACCGGGCGGCATGGGGGGCGGCACGCGGCGAGAATTTCCAGACGGTTTCCGCATATTCGCGATCATCCTGATAGACGCCGAAGGCGCGGGCGGCATGGGTCGCCAGATCAAATGCTTCATCCCGGGCGAACCAGTGCTCGGTAACCCTGGCACTTACAATATCCTCGACCCGGAAATGCCGCAGACGATCATCATCCCGGTCGAGCGCCTTGGCCACAAGATAGCGGCGCGTGCCGAGCAATATGCCATAGGGCTGGATGCGGCGCGCTCGGGCCCGTTCATCGCGCCGGCCCTGATACTGAATTTCCAGCTCGAACGGCCCTTTCAGTGCATCCGAGATCGCTTGGTCCACATGCGTGTCGGCGGCCGGTTTCGGCCCGGGGCGCGCTGCATGACCCATCGCTTCCAGCAGGGCTTCCTCATCAGCTTCCAGCCCGGCCCGTTTTCGATCCGGGGTGAGAAGTTTGATCGTATCGGCCAGGCCCGCCAATTGACCCGCCTCCTGTTTGAGACCGGCATTTATCAGCGTCGAGCGCGCCAATTCGAGCGCTGCAAGCTGATCCGATGTCGGCGCAAAGAATTCAGAGACCCGGCCGCGCGGCACGCGCCAGCGCTTATGCCCTTCATGATCGATATAGGTCTCGGAGTCGGGAAAAGTGCGCTCCAGCGCATCGGTCATGCGTTGCGCCGTTCGTCTCACGCATTCAAATCGCGCTTCGATCTCGCTCAGCGATATCCCGATCCGCCCGCTCGCCAGGCGCGCGAGTTCAAGTAAATCGACTGCTTTTGCAAATGACATCCGGCGACTCTCCTGATCAGCGACGAGCTTAGCGGAGTTTTCCCAATCTTTAACCGAAGCGCGGCACACAGCGAGCATGGAAACAAAGACAGCGATCACCCAGCGTCTCCTGGGCGTTATCCGGATTGTCATCGCAGCCATCAGCCGCGCCATGGCTCGCGATGTCATGTTGTTTGCCGGCGGCGCGGCTTTTTTCGGCATGCTGGCGCTTTTTCCGGCCATCGCGCTGGCGATGTCTGTCTATGGTCTGGCCTTTTCCATCGAGGATGCCGAGCAGCAAATTGAGCGGATTTCCGGCATCATGCCGTCGGCGGCCCAGGATTTTGTGCTCGGCCAGATGTTCCGGATTGCGGACGCGCCGATCGCCGCACTTTCGCTCCAGGGCGCCGTCGCCCTGGCGATTGCTCTCTTTGCGGCTTCACGTGGTGTGAAGGCGCTGATCGCTGGCCTTAATCACCTCGCCGAAGATCGCGATATCCGCAATGTTATTCACTTCAACATCATTGCCATGTTTGGTGTGCTCGTCGGCGGTGCACTGATAACGCTTGCCAATCTGGCGGTGCTGACTGTTCCGGTCGCCTTGCGTCAGATCACCGATGCGCTGGGTCTCGCTCCGCTTGAGCTGGGTTTTTTCTTGAATGAATGGACCGCTGCAGGCCTGACCATGTTTCTGGCGCTGGACCTGCTTTACCGCATGACAATGCGCCGACGCGAACAATCGGTCAGCTGGCGCGCCTCAACGATCGCCGCACTGACCGCGACATCGCTCTGGCTGGGATTGTCAAAAGGCTTTTCCACCTATGTCAGTGAGCTGATTGATTTCAGCGTCTATGGCTCCTTGGGCGCACTTGTCGTTTTTCTGCTCTGGATTTACTGGTCGGCTTATGCGGTGTTTTTCGGCGGTGCGCTGGCTATTGAGATCGATGGACGCTATCTGTCTCGCTCGACATCGGTATGAGTTATAGCGCTGGCATTTTGCTGCGCCTGCGTTATAAACATGAACCGGATATCAACTTTCGACTGAGGTTCCCATGAATAAGGTGTATCCCGATGCCAAAACCGCCCTGGACGGTTTGGTCTTTGATGGCATGACGCTGATGGCCGGCGGTTTCGGCCTGTGTGGTATTCCTGAGAATGCGATCGCGGCCCTGCACGCCACCGGAGTGAAGGATCTGACCGTGATTTCCAATAATTGCGGTGTTGATGGTTTCGGCCTGGGTGTCTTGCTGGACGCCAAGCAGATCAAGAAAATGGTCTCCTCCTATGTCGGTGAGAACAAGGAGTTTGAGCGCCAGTATCTGGAAGGCGAGCTTGAACTGGAATTCAATCCGCAGGGAACCCTGGCCGAGCGCATACGCGCAGGGGGTGCCGGTATTCCGGGATTTTTCACCAAGACCGGGGTTGGCACCTTGATCGCAGAGGGCAAGGAACACCGCGAATTCGACGGCGAGACCTATATTATGGAAACCGGCCTGACCGCTGATGTGGCCATTATCAAGGCTTGGAAAGCCGACCCGCAAGGTAATCTTGTCTTCCGCAAGACGGCGCGGAACTTCAACCCGATGATGGCGATGGCAGGCAAGGTGACCATTGCCGAAGTCGAAGAGATTGTTGAGTTGGGATCGCTTGATCCCGATCAGATCCACACGCCGGGCATTTTCGTTCAACGGATTGTTCCCGGTGAGTTCGAAAAGCGTATTGAACAGCGTACAATTCGTGAGCGGGAGGACGCATAATGGCCTGGACACGTGATGACATGGCGGCACGCGCCGCGCAGGAGCTGGAAGACGGTTTCTATGTAAATCTCGGCATCGGCATCCCGACGCTTGTGGCCAACCACATCGCTGATGATATCGATGTGACCCTGCAGTCGGAAAACGGCATGTTGGGCATGGGACCTTTCCCCTTTGATGACGAGGTTGATCCTGATCTCATCAATGCCGGCAAGCAGACCATTACCGAGCTGCGCCGCACCTCCTATTTTTCCTCGTCCGACAGTTTCGGTATGATCCGCGGCGGTCATATCGACCTGTCCATCCTCGGAGC
>JBELMP010000199.1:0-3717 GCA_042095695.1 Maricaulis sp.
ATATCCGGATCTTCCGGCTCGAGTTCAAAGGCCTCACCGAACAGGCGGCGGGCGCGACGGGCTGATCCGGTTGCTTCCAGGGCAGTGGCCAGGGAATGGATGACGTGGCCGCTTTCCGGCTCCAGCTCTGCTGCTTGCCGGCAGAGGGGCAGGGCGGTTTCGGCGCGACCGTCCTGGATCAGTGTCCAGCACAGCATGTTGAGGGTGGAGCCGTCTTCCGGATCAATCTCGACGGCGCGCCGGGCGTCGGACACCGCCTCGGTGAACATGCCAAGGTCGAGAAAGGCCGCGGACCGGTTCAGCCAGGCACCGGACCAGTCCGGTTCGGTCCGGACCAGCATGTCGTAGATAACGACAGCATCTTCGTGCCGCTCAAGCTGGCCATAGACCCAGCCCAGATTGACCAGGGTGAGCGGATCATCACCCAGCATGGCGTAAGCGCGTAGAAGGTCGCCGAGCGCGCGTTCCATTTCTCCGGTCTGACCCAGTGAGATGCCGCGATTGCGGTAGATCATCGGGTGCGAGATTTCAGCGCCCTGGGTTTCCGCGATAGCGAAGGTGAAGGCAAAGGCCTGCAGTGCGCCCTCATAATTCTCCATCGCCATGCGCACCGAGCCGAGCTCGGCATAGATCATCACTTCCTGTTCCGGTGTAAGCTCGACACTGGCCAGGCAGTTTTCCAGGCCCTCTGCAGCCTCGGTGAACTCGCCGAGATCTGATCGCTGCAGCGCGGTGACGCAGACCTCATCATCATCCTGGCCAAGCGCAGGGGCGGAAAAAAACAGGCAGAGGGTGGCAATGGCGACGATTCGATTCATGTATGACTCCGACAATTGCCACTATCTAACCAAGAAAAAGGGCGACCCGAAAGCCGCCCAATTCTCACTAATTCGCCATGCTGGTGTGTTCCGATCGTCGAAGTGACTCGATCTGTTCCTTTATTCGGAGTTTTTCCTTCTTAAGATAGGCTACCTCAAGCGAGTCCGCGGACGGGTGTCGTTTCACCTCGTCGATCTGGGCATCAAGACGCGAATGACGAGCGTCGAGCTCACGGATGCGGGCTTCGATTGGCATGGGGCAGTCTCCCTCTACTAAAGTGGAACTCGAGTATTGAAAGCACACTCTGACATTCTGTCTATTCACGAAACGTTTCGCGGTTGAGGAAGAATGAAAACTCAAAGACTTATCGTAGGAGTTTCCGGTGCTTCGGGCATTGTATACGGAATTCGCGCCCTTCAGATTCTCCGGGAACTGAATATCGAGACGCATCTCGTTGCCTCGAAGGCGGCAGAGATGACATTGAATTACGAGACTGATTCCACCATCGCCGCATTCCGGAGCGAGGCGGATCATGTCTACAAGATGCCGGATGTCGGTGCGCCGATCGCGTCTGGTTCATTCCGCACCCTGGGCATGTTGATCGCGCCGTGTTCGGTACGCACCATGTCGGAAATTGCGACCGGTGTTACTTCGAGCCTGTTGACGCGTGCCGCCGATGTTGTGCTCAAGGAACGCCGTCGGCTGGTGTTGATGGTCCGCGAGACGCCTTACCACCTCGGACATATCCGTACGATGGAAAAACTGACCGAGATGGGGGCCATTATCTGTCCGCCCTTGCCGGCTTTCTATACAAATCCGAAGAGTATGGAGGATCTGATCGACCAGTCCGTCGGCCGCTCGCTCGATCTGTTCGGTCTGGACTGGCAGGAAACCCGGCGCTGGGGCGAGGACCTCGAGAAAGGCCGTCGCGACTGATCGAGATGTCTGGATATAGAAATACTCGAAACTTGATGGCCGGGCATTTATTTGCGCCTCGAAACGGGTTAGATTAACCGCTTCCGCCGAGCGCCGTTGCATTTGAGTGTGCGCTTGCAATCATGGAACCAATTCAACTGAAGAGACCGGTCTCGAATGGACGGAGAATCCCTCGACCAGGCAGATCTGCTGGTGCAGCTGGAAACGCTGAAAGAAGAGCATGAAGCCCTGAACGCCGAGGTCGATGCCCTCGCCGAAAACGGCGTCGTCGATCAGTTGAAGTTTGCGCGCATGAAAAAGGAAAAGCTGAGGCTCAAGGACGAGATCAGCAAGGTCGTCGACCAGATGACCCCGGATATTATCGCCTGATCACCCGGTTTGCTGGTGATCATCGTCGGATTTTTGCTCTTGTTTGCGAGCGTACATCGCGGCGTCCGCTTCAGCGAGCGCCTCATCCGCATTGTGTCCGGCGACGAGCGGCTGGGTGCCCCACGCCGCGCCCACATTGAGCTGCCGGCCGGCGTAATCAAAGGGCGTATTGTCGATCAGGTCGACCAGTTCCTGGGCTTTTGCTTCGGCGCCTTGCGGCCCGGTCAGTGTCAAAACCACACCAAATTCATCGCCCCCCAGCCGACCCACTGAGTCGGTTTCACGCACATGCGCGCTGAGAAGCGCAGAGACATGGTGGAGAGCGGCGTCGCCTGCGGCGTGACCATAAGTGTCGTTGACGGCCTTGAAGCCGTTGAGATCGATAAATACCAGGGCAGATGGCGCGTTGTGGCGCTCGGCGAGCGCCAGGGCCCGGCTCACCTCTCGCAGGAAAGCGCGGCGGTTGAGGACTGGCAGCATGACGTCATGATCAGCCAGGCTCTCAAGTTCACGCACCCGACCGCGCAGACGCTCGGTTTCCTTGCGAAGCTGATCGACTTCACCCATCAGGGAAAGCAGGGCGCGCTGTACATTGGGTGTCAGCTCGGCTTCCGGTACACCCATGATCGACGCGGCATCGCGCGGAGCTGAAGCTAAGCCGGTCTGGGCCGCGCCAGAAGAGGTGCTCTTCGTCTTGCTGGTTCGCGTCACCGACTGGGGCGTATTTACCGGTCCAATGCGCATATCGCGCTCCTGGTGATTCTTTTCCAGCCTCAGGCTCGGCATTCGAGGTTAAGAAAACCTCAAGCAGGGCAGGAATCCCCGACTCAAACGCGAGTCAATCTCGACTCTTGACGTTGTCGCCCGGGTAGCTATGGTCGCGCGCTTCCTTTTCAAGGCAGGAAGCAAGATGAGCGACATTTCGCCCGCCAACTCCCAGCAACCCGACGTGGCCATCGTCATGGGCTCGCGCTCGGACTGGCCGACCATGGAAAAATCAGCGGCCGTCCTCGGCGAGCTCGGCGTGGCCTACGCCGCCAAGGTGGTGTCAGCGCACCGGACACCGGACCGGCTGGTCGAGTTTTCGAAGTCGGCCCGCGAAAAGGGCATCAAGGTCATCATCGCCGGCGCCGGCGGCGCGGCTCATTTGCCGGGCATGGTGGCATCCATGACCTCAATTCCTGTCCTCGGCGTGCCGGTCAAATCCAAGGCGCTCAGCGGCAAGGACAGCCTGCTCTCCATCGTGCAGATGCCGGGCGGTATTCCGGTCGGTACGCTTGCGATCGGCGATGCCGGCGCCAAGAATGCCGGCCTGCTTGCGGCCTCCATCCTGTCTTTGTCGGATACGGATCTCGCTGCGCGCCTCGACGCCTGGCGTCAGGCCCAGACCGACAGTGTCGTTGAAAGCGTCAAGGACTAAGAACGCATGAGCCACGCGCCTCTCGCTCCTGGATCAGTCATAGGCATTCTTGGCGGGGGGCAGTTGGGCCGCATGCTCGCTGTCGCCGGGTCCGCACTGGGTTTCGACATCCATATCTTCGACCCCGAGCCGGAATGCCCTGCCTCCCGGGTTGCCGCACGTGCCTGGGCCGC
>JBELMP010000200.1:0-3554 GCA_042095695.1 Maricaulis sp.
ATGCCCGGCTTGCGCTGGTGGGATCGACCTTTGCAGATGTTCGCGAGGTGATGATTGAGGGACCGTCCGGAGTTCGCCAGATCGGTCCGCAGGCCGAGCGGCCGATTTATGAGAGCAGTCGCAAGCGTTTGGTCTGGCCCAACGGCGCCGTTGGATATGCCTTTTCCGCGGAAGACCCGGACAGCCTGCGCGGACCACAGTTTACAGCGGCCTGGGGTGATGAATTCGCCATCTGGAGCCAGCCTCAATCCGCCCTGGATATGCTGCGGTTGGGATTGCGGCTGGGCGATCAGCCGCGCCTTCTATTGACGACGACGCCGCGGCCGATCCCGGCGCTTCGGGGCTTGATCGACAAGCCGGGCGTGGTTTCGACTCAGCGGCCCACTCAGGCGAACAGTGACCATCTCAGCCCCGGCTTCATTGCCGCGATGCAATCGGCCTATGGCGGGTCGCGCCTGGGGCGGCAGGAGCTGGATGGCGAGCTGATCGACGACCCGCCCGGCGCGCTGTGGCGGCGGACCGCGCTGGAAGCGTGTGTGCTGTCATCACTGCCTGAGCTGGATCGTATCGTGATCGCGATCGATCCGCCGGTATCGGCAGGGCCGCGTTCGGATGAGTGCGGGATTATTGCTGCCGGACGACAGGCCAGCGATCCGATGCGGGCCATTGTCTTGGCCGACCACTCCTTCGGACCGGCGCGCCCCGCGCAATGGGCACGCCGTGCCATCGCCGCCTATGAAACGCACCAGGCGGATCGGCTCGTGGCTGAAGCCAACCAGGGAGGCGACATGGTCGCCAGCGTTCTCAAGACCCAGGCGCCGGACCTGCCGGTCAAGCTGGTTCGGGCCAGTCGCGGCAAGCAGGCCCGGGCCGAACCGGTTGCGGCGCTCTATGAGGCGGGTCGTGTGTCCCATGCTGCGGCTTTTCCCGAACTGGTTGACCAGATGTGTGCCTTCGGGGCGCCGGACGGCGGCAAGACCAGCCCGGATCGCGTTGATGCGCTGGTCTGGGCGCTGAGCGAACTCTTGCTGCAGCGGCGCGGTCATCCGCGCCTGACGCGGCTCTAGACGATTGATCAAGAAGGAGGGGCTCATGCCCAATTGGATCTCGCGGTTCTGGCCGAGGGAGGCGAAAACCTCTGCCTCGCTGGCGCTCCTGGCTCTGCAGCCCTCGGCCTCGCCGAGGCGCGACCTGCCCGCCCTGATGCGGGCAGGGTATGAGCGCAATGCGATTGCGCATCGATGCATAAGGCTGATCGCGGAAGCCGCTGCCAGTGTCGGTTTCCTCGCCTCGAACCCGGCCGCGCAGGCGCTTCTGGATGCCCCCGGCGCGGGGCGATCCGGACCGGAGGTCTGGGAGGCGTTTTACGGCTTCCTTCAATTGCACGGGAATGCCTATGCCGAGCTGGCCTGTCTGGACGAGACCCCGCGTGAAATCCTGCTTCTGCGTCCGGACCGGATTCGCATCCGGCCGGCGGGACAGACCGGCTTGCCCGTGTATGAATACAGTGCAGGCGCGCGGCGGCGACAGATTGCCCGGGACCCGGTGAGTGGTCGGTGTGCGCTCTTTCACATGCGGCTCTTCCATCCCGCCGATGATCTTTATGGCCTTTCCCCGCTCAGCGCCGCGGCTTCGGCACTGGATCTTCACAATACGGGAGCCGACTGGGCGCGCGCGCTGCTGGACAATGCGGCGCGGCCCTCGGGCGCGCTGATCGTGTCTGGCGATGACGGGCGACTGGATGAGACCCAGTTCGAGCGCCTGCGCGCTCAGCTGGGTGACATGCATGCCGGGGCCGCCAATGCGGGCCGACCGCTCCTGCTGGAGGGCGGGCTGGACTGGAAGCCCATGGCGCTGAGCCCGGCCGATATGGACTTCACCCAGGCGCGGCGTGAGGCGGCCCGTGAGATCGCGCTGGCGCTCGGCGTGCCGCCCCTCCTGCTCGGTCTGCCGGGGGACAATACCTATGCGAACTACAAGGAGGCCAATCGCGCCTTCTGGCTCCAGACCATCGAGCCCCTGGTGCGCAAGAGCGCGGCGGCGCTGACAGTCTGGCTGGCGCCCTGGTTCGGCGATGATCTGCTCATCCAGCCGCAACGGCGCGAGGCCGGGCCGGCGATGGCGGGAGGCGAGGCATGAGCGCGCTGAGCATCTCCGGCTATGCCAGCCTGTTTGAAACCGAAGATCTGGGCGGGGATATTGTGGCGTCCGGCGCATTCACCGCGAGCCTGCGGGCGCGACGCCGTATTCCCATGCTCTACCAGCATGACGCTGCCGCGCCTGTCGGTGCCTGGACGCAGCTCGTCGAGGACCACAAGGGCTTGCACGTCGAGGGCCAGGTCTTCGATCAGACGCCGCAGCAAGCCGCACTGATTGCGCTTTTGCGGGCCGGTGCCGTTGACGGGTTGAGCATTGGATTTCGCACCCGCCGGTCCAGCGCTCGCCCGGGTGGCGGTCGTCGCCTTTTCGATATCGATCTCTGGGAAGTCTCCATCGTGACCTTCCCGATGTTGCCGCAGGCTCGACTGCGGCTCGACCCCGCGGCCGTGCTCGCGGCCTGAACTCTGGAGTTAGAAATGGAAACCAAAATGACACCCGCCTCGGGAGAGACACGGCAGGCGCTGGGCGAAATGCTGGCGGCCTTCGAACACTACAAGCAGACCAATGATCAACGCCTCGCCGAGATCGAATCCCGAGGGAGTGCGGACAGTCTGCTGGAGGAAAAACTCAGCCGAATTGATACGACCCTGACGCATCAACAATCCGTGCTGGACCGGTTGCGGCTTGATGCCGGGCGCGGGCCGCTGGAAATGGCGCCTGAGGAAAGCCGATCCGCCTGGACCCGCTATATGCGCAAGGGGGATATTGCCGCTCTCGCGGAGTTGAAATCCGCCCGGATCGATACACCGACCGCCGGGGGCTATGTTGTCCCGGACACAACCGAGGCGGCGATCGACCGAGCCCTGGCGGAAAGCTCGCCCATCCGGTCCATCGCCAGCATTCGCCAGACGCAATCCCACCTGTTTCGCAAACCCGTCTCCAAGGGCGGCGCCGCGGCCGGCTGGGTTGCCGAGACGGATGCACGGCCCGAGACGGACAGTCCGGAGATCGATCTGCTGGAGTTTCCGGCAGCGGAAATCTACGCCATGCCGGCGGCGACCCAGCAATTACTCGATGATGCCATGGTGGATATCGATCAATGGCTGTCCGACGAGGTCCGGGATGTCTTCGCTGCGCAGGAGAGCGCGGCCTTCATCTCCGGCGATGGAATTGGCAAGCCCAGGGGACTGCTCAGCTACACTGTCGTCGCAGAGGGGCTCCAGGCCTGGGGCGAGATGGGCTATGTCGCCACCGGTGCGGACGGCGCCTTTGCGGCGGACAATCCGGCGGACGCGCTGATCGATCTGATCTATGCACCGAAAAATGCCTATCGCAGCCAGGGGCGTTTCGTAATGAACCGCCGGACCGTTTCCGCTGTGCGCCGCTTCAAGGATGCGGACGGAAACTATCTCTGGCAGCCCTCCTTGTCGGCGAGTGGCGGGGCCAGTCTTCTG
>JBELMP010000201.1:0-3504 GCA_042095695.1 Maricaulis sp.
GAAGCCTTCTCGTCGAACGCCTCGCCCTGGTGGGCCTGTTCCTTCGGCGATAGCGCCTATTATGCCGCGACGAATAGCGCACCCATGACCGGACCGGAATGGCTCAAGCTTGAAACCAACTGGCCCTCTATCGAAACCGACGTCAGCGCCAGCCTTAGCGAGGATGCCGCCCGGCTGCGCGCCTCCTTGGCCGAGCAGGACGGCTAGTCCCGGCGGCGCGCATGAAGATCCTGATTTGCGGCGCCTCGGGTTTTGTCGGATCGCATATCGCAGCGCATTTGCGCGGCCGTGGTCATCAGGTCATCGCCGCTGCCCGGTCAAGCGCTGCGGCAAGCCGCCGACTGCCCGGGTTTGGGTGGATCGAATGCGATTTCCGGCATGATGATCCCGCGCGCTGGCTGGCGAGGCTTGAGGGTGTCGACGCGGTGATCAATTGCGTGGGCGTGCTCCAGGACGGGCTCGGTGATGATTCCCGCAAAGTCCATGTCCAGGGCGCGATCGCCCTGTTTGAAGCCTGTGAACGGGCCGACCTGTCCCGTCTCATTCACATCTCCGCGGCCGGTGCCGATCGGGATGCCCGCTCGGCCTATTCCGACGACAAGCTGGCCGGTGAGGCGGCCCTGCGTGAGCGCGACCTGGATTGGGTGATTTTACGCCCCTCCCTCGTTATTGCTCGCAACAGCTATGGCGGCACCAGCCTGCTGCGGGCTGTCGCCGGCCTGCCCTGGCTCAGCCCGGTCGTCGGCGCGGGGCAGGATGTGCGTCCGATCATGATGCCGGACCTGTGTGCCGCGGTCGAAGAGCATCTGGCGCCGGACGCAGCGGTCCGATGCACGTTCGATATTGGCGGCTCGGAGACCATCAGCATGGGCGAGATCGTGACGGCCTATCGGCGCTGGCTCGGCTTTGGGGCAAGCCGGATCTGGTCGGTGCCGACATGGCTGGCACGCCCTGCCTTCTGGTTCGGGGATGGGCTTGGATGGTTGGGCATTCGCACCTCCATGCGCAGCAATGCGCTCAGACAGCTTGATTTTGATGTCGCTGGCGATCCCGAACCCTGGCTGGCGCAGACCTCTGTGACGCCGCAGACCCTGCAGGACTTTCTCGACCAGTCTCCCTCGGGGGTGGCTGACAAGTGGCAGGCCCGTCTGGGCTTTGCGCGTCCGCTCGCCCGCTTTCTGCTCGGCGTATTCTGGCTGCTCAGCGGCATTATCGCCTTGAGCTTCGGGTATGACGCTGCACGCGCGCATTTGATCGCGGGCGGATTTGCACCGGGCCTTGCACTCGGCACGCTGTGGGGCACGGCCGGGCTGGATATCCTTCTTGGAGCGGCGATGCTGGTAAAGTGGCGGGTCAGGCTGATTGCCGCGCTCATGATCCTTGTCAGTCTCGCCTATCTGGCCGCGATCACACTCAGCCTGCCGCTGCTATGGGCCGACCCGCTGGGGCCGGTTGTCAAAGTCATTCCGGGGATTGCCCTGGCGATAATGATCGCGGCGACAGAGGATGAACGGTGATGCTATTGCACCACGTCCTGGAACTCGTTCACACGCTCTCTGCGGCCATACTGTTCGGGGCAGGGGCAGCCATCGCCTTTTTCATGCTGATGGGATGGCTGTCAGGCAAGCTTGGCGAATTCTACTTTGCATCCCGTTTCACCGTGATCGCCGACTATGTGTTCACCACGACCGCTGTGATCGTCCAGCCGCTCTCCGGCGCCGCCCTGGCCATGAGCCTTGGCTACTCCCTGTTCGAGCCCTGGCTGGTGCTCAGCTATGGCCTTTTTGTCTTTATCGGCCTGTGCTGGCTCCCCGTTGTCTGGATCCAGCTTCAGGTTCGGCGCGAACTCGGCGCTGCCCGCACCGCTATCCCTGCCCGGGTCGAGCGTTTGATGCGGATCTGGTTCATCCTGGGCTGGCCGGCCTTCATCGCCCTGATCGGGATATTCGTCCTGATGATCACCCGACCCCAGCTCTGGTAGACGCGCCCTTAAAGCGTCAGGACTTCGACCAGTACGGATGTCTCATCACCACCGCGCAGACGCGCGCCGCCGATTGCATAAATGCCATCGCCGATCGTCAGACCGCCAAGGCCGTGTCGCGGCGTGCGCATGTCCGGACCGGCGGACCAGCGATCCGCCCGGGGATCATAGACCCAGCAATTGGGGTAGACGCCGCCACCATCGGCAAACCACTCGCCGCCAAAGGCGTAAATCTTGTCTTCGAGAACGGCCGCAGCCAGCCCACCCTGACCCTGGGGCAGGGGCGCCAGGGATATCCAGCGATCGCTCGCCGGGTCATAGGCCTCATGCTCGCTATTATTGCCGGCATTGACGCGACGGCCGCCGATCACATGAAAACGCCCGTCAAGCACGACGCCGGCCGCCGAATTGCGCGGATTGGGATTGGGTGCGGCGCTGCGCCAGCGGTCGTCTGACGGATCATAGATAAAATGGTCACCGCGATCCCCGTGGTCCGTCCATTGTGCATTGGCTTCGCCATTGGGCATGCGCCCGGTGGCGATGTGGATATGATCGCCCAGGGAGACCGCACAGGTTTCGCCAAAGGGTGCTGGCATCGGCGTCAGCTCCGTCCAGCTGTCGGTGTCGGGCTGATAACGGGTATTGTTCGCCAGCATGCCCCAGGGACCGGTCTGGGTCGGTCGAAAGCCGCCGAGCGCATAAAGGGCGCGGCCATGGGCGACGAGATTGGGATGGTGGCGCGGTTCGGGCAGCGCTGCGCCGCGGGTCCAGGCGGTGACGCCGACATCGCTGATATAGAGCGCGTCGCTCACACTATCGATCGAGCTCCCGTCCCGCGCTTCAAATCCGCCGGCGAGATAGATGCGTCCCTCCATCGTGGCGGGATAAATCTCCTGCAAGCGGGCTGGCAGGGATGCAGCTTCGCGCCAGGCTGCGCCGCCATGATGGTCGCGCCCGAGGGCAGGTCCGGTAGCCAGAATGGCCAGAGTGGCGGCGGTGATGTCGCGTCGCGTCAGATTTGGCATGGGGCTCTCCCTTTTCTCCGAAGAGTAAAGCGGCAGACCCGTCTGTCCACCAGACACAAGCGTGTGAGTGCGCTGGCATTCATTCTTCTGTCACCGATCGGGCCCTAGCCTGCAGCAAGCCTTGGGAGGGTTTTGTGACCGAACGTCGTCTGATCAGCTGGAAATCCGGTGTACTTTTTGTTCTGGCTCTGAGCAGTCTCGGCCTGTTTTGGCTTTTGAGTCCGGTCTATGCCTTCTTTGCACATAATGGCGATGCGCCTTTCACCCCGTTTGGCTGGACCGGTCTGCCTGATGAGCCTGCACCCGGAGTGTACCGGGTTTTCGACGAGACCCATGCTGATGCCGGCGCCGAAGCCCAGGCGCAGCTGGAATCCTGGCGCGCCGATATCGGTGCGCCCTCCCTGTCGGCTGCCGTTTCGATCAATGGTGAGCTGGTCTGGGCCGGTGCCAGCGGCTGGGCCGATCTGGCCCGCGGTCGGCCGGCAAGCCTGGAGACAC
>JBELMP010000202.1:0-3436 GCA_042095695.1 Maricaulis sp.
TCCACACTTACTACACTTCAAGGCCCGTCCGGCCTCCCGCATGCCTCCCACTCCCGGCGTCATCGCCGCGGAGGCTGTCAGTGCTAGGCCAGGTCCAGCGACGCACCGTCATAAATGGCCTGGGCCTCCGGGCTGTAGGCGCGGTCTTCGCCGGCATGCAGAACTAGAGGTGCGAGCAATTGCAAAGGCGCGCGCCCTCCCTTTCGCAAGCGGACAATGACGCGTTTTGCCGGACGATCGGCGCGGGGCTGGATGGGCTTTATCACCGGCGATCCGAATTCACGTTCCGCCGCCGAGAGAATAGCGCCCAGGGCATCGGCGCGATGAATCACCGTCAAATACCCTTTCGCCTTCAAAAGGTTCGCAGCGCTCTTGAACCAGACCGGAAGCGGCGCATCGCCGGACATCCAGGCACGCTCCTTTTCCGCACTGGGCGGGCGCAAGGCCGCCGGATCATCAAAGAAGGGCGGGTTAAAGAAGACCTGGTCCAGCCGGTGAGCGGGCGGGATATCGGCAATATCGCCGGTCGTTATCTCGACGCGATCGGCCTGACCGTTTTGCGCAGCATTGCGTCGCGCCAGATCGGCCGCCCAGCCCTCAACCTCCCAGGCTTCGAAACGGGCTTCGGGCAGACGCCAGGCGGCACTGACCAGGGCGGCGCCCGGTCCACAGCCCAGCTCCGCCAGCGCCTCGCCGGGACGCGCCGACAGACTGGCGGCGAGCATGACAGCATCCATGCCGGCCCGATAACCTTTGACCGGTTGATAGAGCCGGACCTGCCCGTTCAGCAGGGTGCACAGATCAACCGGGCGAGTCTCAGTCGGCACGACGCTGTCCGGTTTCCGCAAAAGCCTCGTCAAGCAGGCGGATCGCAAGGCTGGCATCATCATCCGAGACACTCAGCCGACGCTTGATGAAAGGCAGCCCGCCGCCATAGAGGGAAGAGGTCGCGGCATCGAGGACCACGCTCTCAATTCCGGCCTGGCGCAGAACATCCTCCGCGAAGGAGAGTTTCACCGGGTCTTGTGTCTTCAATACATCCTTCACGAGGCTTTGAGCTCCTGCGCTGTTATGCCACCGCCTTGTTTACTTGCCGCACGTGTCCAGCATTCCTATTGTCAGACGAGACGTTAAAGGCTGCAAGAGGTAGGCCGCTGTGGACAGCATGGTCAGCGTGCAAACGACGATGCGAGAACCCCGTCCGGACCAGAATGCGGCCGAGCGGCTGGCAGCGCTTGCCTATGATGACATGCGCCGGGTCGACGCACTTATCCTCCAGCGCCTCGACAGCCATGTCGAACTCATTCCTGAATTGGCGAAATATCTGATCGAGGCGGGCGGCAAACGCGTTCGGCCGATGATCACGGTCGCCGCCGGCAATCTGCTGGGCTATTGCGAAGACTCAGTGATCAAGCTGGCGGCCGCGGTGGAATTCATTCACACGGCCACACTGCTGCATGATGATGTCGTCGATGAAAGCGGTATGCGTCGCGGCAAGACGGCCGCCAATCTGATCTGGGGCAATGCTTCGAGTGTCCTGGTCGGCGATTTCCTCTTTGCGCGCTCCTTCTCCTTGATGGTGGAAGCCGGATCGATGCGGGCGCTGGGTGTCCTCTCCGCCGCGGCCTCGACAATTGCCGAAGGTGAAGTGCGCCAGCTCTCTGCGGTCAAGGACATGTCGGTTTCGGTCGAGACCTATATGGAAATCATCGATGCCAAAACGGCGGCCCTTTTCGCCGCGGCCGCACAGGTTTCCGGAATTGTCGCGGATCGGTCCGACGCTGATGAAACCGCCCTGGAAACCTATGGCCGCGAACTCGGCCTTGCCTTCCAGCTGGTCGATGATGCGCTGGACTATGGTGGGAAGGCCGCCAAGCTGGGCAAGTCTGTCGGGGATGATTTCCGCGAAGGCAAGGTGACCCTGCCCGTGGCGCTGTGTCTGCAATCCGCCGATGACAGCGAAAGAGCGTTCTGGACCCGGGTCATCACGGAGAGCGACCAGCGTGAGGGCGATTTCGATCAGGCTGTCGCATATATGGAGCAGCACGGATCGATTGAAGCGACAATCGAGGCCGCCCGAGACCATGCCCGTTCGGCCCGGATCGCGCTCCAGCGTTTCCCCGCCAATAAATGGCGCAAAGCCCTCGAAGATCTCGTCGATTTCGTCGTCGACCGAGCCTATTGAGCGTTAGCGCGCAGTCTCCAGACCCTGCGCCTTGGCCCACCGCCTGACACGCCAGTGAAACAGGGTGAAGGCGAGCACAGCTGCCCAGAATAGCCCGGCCTTGCCTGACGCGCTGAACGCCGTGCCCATCGCAGCGAGCGCGACGGCAATGGCGGTGAGAAGACACCAGATCAGCGCGACACGGCGATGGCTATGGCCCGTCCGTATCAGTAATTGATAGGCATGCGCCCGGTGCGGCGAGAACAGGCGCTCACCGGCCCGTGCACGCGCCCCCATGGTCAAGAGCACATCGCCCAGGACGGGCAGGATGATCAGTGCCGCCAGCCAGGCCGAACCCGGCGCGGCACGCGATGCCCAGAAGAGCAGCAATCCTGCCAGGATCATGGCACCGCCCAGCGCGCCGACATCACCGGCGAAGAGGCGGCCGCGTGCACCGAAAACCGGCGCGTTCAACAGGCCGAACCCGACCCAGGCCAGGGCGAAGGCATAACAGGCCAGTGCCAGATCACCGCCGGCGATCCAACCGAGCCCGGCCGCCGCCACCGCCAGACTACCCGCCATCAAACCGTCAGACCCGTCCATGAAGTTGATCGCATTGACGGCCGTGAACACGAAAAGCGCCGAGCCCACCACGCCGACGCTCCAGGGCAGGACGAAGCCGAGATCGGTGACCGGGCCGGCCAGTATCGCAAGGCTGACAGCCAGGCCACTCAGGGCCATGAATTTCAGCTTTTCCGACAGGGTGAAGAGGTCGTCCAGCAAACCTATCGCGGCCGCGCCGGCGCCGCAGGCCAGGATGGCCGTCATCGCAAGCGGCGGCAGGTCCGGGGCGAGCAGTGCCAGACCAAAAATGAAGGCCGTCAGCGCGCCGAGGCCACCGCCACGCGGGGTCGGCGTATGATGACTGGAGCGGTGATTGGGACGGTCGAGAATTCCCGCCTTCAGCACCGCGAAACTCGCAATTGCCGACAGCGGCAGAATGATCAGGAGAATGAGCCCGCTCACGTCCAGACCACCTCACCGTTTTCCCAGCCAGCCAGGCCGATCTCAACGGCGAATCCGTCATAACTGTCTGCCGCCAGCTCAGCATTCTCGCCATGATCGAAAATTGCAAAACAGCTTGCGCCCGAGCCGGACATACGCGCCAGTTCGACGCCCTTTTGCTGGTCCAGCCATTGCAGCGCCCGCTTGATCTTGGGCTCGATACGCATGGCCGGGCGTTCCAGATTATTCGGCTCGCGCGCCAGCCAG
>JBELMP010000203.1:0-3423 GCA_042095695.1 Maricaulis sp.
GACTATGCGGGCAAGAGCGTGGAGATTGAGCTGGTCAGCCTCGACCTAACCCGCGATGAGGGATGGGCCGAGGCGATGGAGGGCGTTGATTACGTCCAGCACGTGGCCTCACCCTTTCCCGCGACCCAGCCGAAAACGGATGATGAATTGATTATCCCGGCGCGCGAAGGCGCTTTGAGGGCCTTGCGCGCGGCCAAGGCGGGCGGCGTGAAACGGGTTGTGCTGACCTCCTCGGTGGCGGCAATCGATAATGGCTGGGGCAAAAGCGGGCCGGGGCTATATGATGAGACCAGCTGGACCACGCTGGACGGGCCGGAGCTGGTGCCAGCCTACAGCCGGTCGAAAACTTTCGCCGAGCGAGCGGCCTGGGACTATGTCCAGGGCGAGGGTGACGGGCTGGAACTTGCCGTCATCAACCCGGCCGCCGTCCTAGGTCCCGCGATGAGCGAGGATGTTTCAACTTCGCTGGCGCTGGTGACGGCCTGTATGAATGGCAGCGTACCGGCCTTGCCTCCGCTGGCTTTCGGCTTGGTTGATGTCCGTGATATCGCCACCGCCCATGTCGAGGCGATGATCCGCCCTGAGGCCGCCGGCGAGCGCTTTTTGATGTCCGCCGACTCGCTCTGGTTCAAGGATGTTGCCGAGATTTTGCGTGAGGCATATCCCGAGCGTAAGATCCCCAGGTCAGAAATGCCGGTATGGCTCGCGAAGATTTTCGCCCTGTTTACTCCGGCGCTGAAGCAATCGGCTCACCGGCTTGGCCGTATCAATCACTATACCAATGATAAGGCGCGAACCATGCTGGGTATCGAGTTCCGCTCCGTGCGCGAGTCCGTTCTTTCGAGCGCGGAGACACTGATCAAGCTCGGTGCGCTCTGAGGCCTTGACGATCCGGCGCGGAGGGCGGCACCCTCATGTCATGTTGAGCCTCGTCACCAGCATCGCCCTGGCCATGTCACAGCCCGTTGCGGAAGCGCAGCCCGCTTGTGCGGTGGAATTGCTTGTGCTGGGTACGGGGCAGGATGGAGGCGCGCCGCAGCTTGGCAATCCGGATGACCCGGCCTGGCAGGATCCCAGCCTCAGGCTTCTGGTAACGTCGGTGGCGGCTATCAATCACGCAACTGAGGAACGCATCCTTTTCGACGCGACGCCGGATTTGCGCGAGCAGCTGCAGACGCTTGATCTCGCCATGGCACGCGCTGACCGGCCGGGGCTGGAAGCCATTTTCCTGACCCATGCCCATATCGGGCATTATACGGGGCTGATGTATCTCGGCTTTGAGAGCATGGGCGCCCAGAGCGTCCCCGTCTATGCCATGCCGGACATGTCCAACTTCCTGTTTTCGAATGGACCCTGGGATCAGCTGGTGCGTTACGAAAATATCGATCTCGAGCCGCTTCTTCCCGAACAGCCGGTCGAGATTGCCGGTTTGCGCGTCACCCCTGTCCTGGTGCCCCATCGTCAGGAATATTCCGAGACTGTGGCCTTCCATATCCAGGGTGAGACGCGCTCAGCGCTTTATCTGCCTGATATCGACAGCTGGGAGGAGTGGGACGAGATGGGAGTCCGGATCGAAGACTGGATTGCCTCGGTCGACTATGCCTATCTCGATGCGACATTCTTCGCCGACGGTGAGATTCCCGGTCGCGACATGTCCGGGTTTCCGCATCCAATGATCCGGCACTCCATGGCGCGTTTTTCGGATCTGCCTGATGTGGAAAAGTCGAAAATCCGTTTCATTCACTTCAATCACACCAATCCTGTCCGCTACCCGGATTCCCCGGAGCGGCAGGAAGTGCTGGACGCTGGCTACGGTCTGGCGACACGAGGCGAGCGGGTCTGTCTCAGCGACTAGCCCAGAATGGCCAGCCAGAATGGAATGGTGACAAAGCTGAACAGCGCTGCGGCGGTTATGTCGCCTGCAGCATAAGGCGCATCGCCGCCCATCTGTTTGGCCAGCACATAGGCAGAGGCTGCGCCGGGAGACGCACCGGTGAGGACCAGAATGGTCAGCGGAACGCCCTCAAAGCCCAGCATGACGCCCGCTGCATAAAAGACGAGCGGTGCAATCATCAGTTTGAGAAAGACTGACAGCCCCAGAAGCCGGGGACGTGCCCGCATGGCCGTGAAATTCAGCCCGGCGCCAACGGCGAGCAAGATGAGTGGAAGCGCCGCACGGCCCAGCATGTCGACAGTTTCCCACAGCGGTTCGGGAATCATCAGGCCGGAGATATTCACCAGCCCGCCAAGGCCAGACCCGATGATCAGCGGATTGGTGAAGATGCGGAATATCACCGAACGCCAGTCCGGCTTGGCGCCATCGCCCCAGATCGACAGCACGGCCACACACTCGATATTCACCAGCGGTATGGAGGCCGCCATGATCACAGCGACAAGGACCTCGCCCTCTTCACCGAAAAGGGAGATGGCCAGGGCGAGGATAAGCAGTCCATTCCAGCGGCAAGTCGCCTGAAACAGGCTAGTATAGGTGGGGTCGGGGATTCGCAGCAGCGGTTTTAGCGCCAGTGTGATCGCTGCCATGCCGAGAAAACCGAGCAGGGCGGCGAGGGTGAAACTGCCCAGTTCGAACTGGCTGAGATCGGCGCGGGCGATGGAGGTGAAGAGAATGGCGGGCGACAAGCCGAGATAGGCCAGTCGCGAAATCGGCCCCCAGCTGGCATCAGGCAGGAGCTGGCTGCGGCGCAGCAACCAGCCGATGAATATGATCCCGAAGACGGGCAGGAGTGCAGCGCCGATATTCATTCTCCCAGCATCTCCAGGCGATCGAGCGCGCTTTGCAGAATATTGGCGGCAGCGTGCGCGTCGATAATCTCCTTGCGCTTGTCCCGGCGAACACCGGCGGCGATCAGCTTGTCTTCGGCCTCGAAGGTCGACAGGCGTTCATCCTGGAAGGCGATCGGGATATCGCGGATCTGACAGAGGTTTCGGGCCATGGCGCGGGCGGATTGCGCGCGCGGGCCTTCCGAGCCATCCATATTGACCGGCAGGCCGATTATCATCCCCGCTGCCTGGCGCTCGTCATAAAGCGCGAACAGGCGTGCCGCATCCTCGCGGAATTTGGTTCGGCGCACGGTTTCCACCGCCATCGGAATGCCGCGCGAGGCGCCGCACGCGGCCACACCTATGGTCTTCGAACCAGGATCGAGACCCAGAAGGGGGCCCTCGGGCAGATCTTCCAGTGCAAGAATAGGCATAGCCGCCGATTGCGCCTCGCAGCTGGAAAGGTCAAGCCTTCTTGCAGTTGCGAAAACCGGTTGCTACTCAGTCAACTTCGAATTTCCGGAGTGATTTCCCATGTCCGTTACTGCTGACGACGTACGCCGCATCGCGCGGCTGGCGCGTATCGCTGAACCCGCTGACGGGCTCGACACCCTGACGGGTGAGTTGAATGGTATTCTCGAC
>JBELMP010000204.1:0-3258 GCA_042095695.1 Maricaulis sp.
ATAGCCGCGAAGCGCTACCATGTCGGAATAACCGCCCGCATATTCGGTCCAGCGCCCATCGCCCTCGGCGATCAATACCGAACTACATGTGCGGTCGATGAAGTCGCGATCATGCGAGACCAAAAACACGGTGCCGTCATAACTGGCGATCAGGTCCTGCAGCAGGTCGAGAGTTTCCAGATCCAGATCATTGGTCGGCTCGTCAAGGATAAGGAGATTGGAAGGCAGGGCGAGGGCCCGCGCAAGCATGAGCCGCGCTTTCTCACCGCCGGACAGAACTTCAACCGGCGTGTTGGCCTGTTCGGGCGCGAACAGAAAATCCTTCATATAGGCGATCACATGCTTGTTCTGCCCATTGACTTCCACCATGTTTCCGCCGCCCTGGGTGAGCGCTTCACTGACCGTCCAGTCAGGCTTGAGCACGGCGCGTCGTTGATCGAGTGTCGCACTTTCCAGCTTGGTCCCCATGCGGACTTCGCCACTATCCGGTGCGAGCTCGCCGATCAGCATGTTCAGCAGCGTGGTCTTGCCTGCGCCATTTGCACCGATCAGACCGATCCGCGAACCTCGCGCAATCTTGGCCGAGACATCCTTCGCAATGACCTTGGTCCCGAACGCCTTGTTCAGACCGCGGGCCTCGCAGATCAGCTTGCCGCTTTCCCGGGCCTGGCTGGCTTCCATTTTCACCACGCCCTGCGGCCCGCGATGCTCTGAGCGTTGCTTGCGCAAATCATGTAATTCGCCGAGCCGCCGAACATTGCGCTTGCGGCGCGCCGTAACGCCATAGCGTAGCCAGTGTTCTTCGCGAACAATCTTGCGGTCGAGCTTGTGCAGCTCGACCTGTTCGGCCTCCAGAACCTCGTCACGCCAGGTCTCAAAAGCGCCAAAACCCTTGTTCATCAGCTTGGTCGTTCCCCGATCGAGCCACAGCGTTGACCGTGTCAGATCCGTAAGGAAACGTCGGTCATGCGAGATCAGGACCAGGGCCGACCGAATGGATTTGAGTTCGTCCTCCAGCCATTCAATCGCCGGCAGATCGAGGTGGTTGGTGGGCTCATCGAGCAGGAGAATGTCCGGGTCAGGCGCCAGCGCGCGCGCGAGGGCTGCGCGGCGGGCTTCTCCACCTGACAGGAGCGCGGGTTTTTCCTCGCCCGTCAGGCCGAGATGTTCGAGCAGATAGGCAGCGCGATAATCCTCATCCCCCGGTGCCAGGCCTGACAGAACATAATCCATCACCGTCTCGTGTGAATTAAGGTCCGGGTCCTGCTCGAGATAGCGAATGGTTGCTCCAGGGTGGACGAAACGCTCGCCCTGATCCGCTTCGACCAGGCCGGCTGCAACTTTCATCAAGGTGGATTTACCCGACCCGTTACGCCCGACAAGGCAAAGTCGGGCCCCGTCCTCGATTGTCAGATCCGCACCATCCAGAAGCGGCGTGACCCCGAAGGTCAGATGGATATTCTGAAGCGTGAGAAGCGGTGGCATGCCTCGCACTTATCGCGTCGCGGTGATGGCGTCACCCCCCTGCACTCAGACCGCTGGAGCCACGAAGACCTCCGGCTGCGGCATTATCGTGTCCGAGCGATAGCGATAGTCCGGCTCGCCCGGATAATCGCCGCCGATCCGCCGTGTAACGCTGGAGACGAAGCTGGTGAATAGCGGCAAGGCCTCGCGCGCGTGCAGATATCCCTTGGGATTGGTTTTCATCCAGAAACGCCAATAGCCGGGGATGTGGTTGACGACCGCAATATCGCTGCCGATATCGTAGAAAAGACTGGGCGCCTTCAACAGAAAGTCCTGGAAACCGCGCGCTTCCTCTCCAGCGCAGAAGCGCCCGAAGACTTGCTCATACTCCTCCATTACCTGGCTCAGGGATTTCCACCGCGCGCGGGTCTCATCCATGATCATACGCCGCATCCTTTCCAGCTCGGCACGCTCATTCTGCGTTGTCCCAATGACAGAGACATCGCGAATACTGTCGAGGAATGACTTGAGCGACTTGAACATTTCCGACATGCACCAGCGGTAGTAGAGCACGCCTTTCCAGCCAAAAATGCCGCGTTCGAACTCCGTTGATGTCATATCAAGGGAGAGGCGGAGTGCGTCGAGACGCCCGGCGTCTTCGCTCGACAGAAGCTGTCGCGCGAAATCCATGGCGCGCTCATCATTGCGACGATTGCGCTTGGCCTGGAAGGCGAGGGAGACAACGGAGAGTATTTGCTCGGCAACGGAGTCGATCATCCGGCTGACCTCTGCTTCTGAAATGTCGAAATAGAGATCGGCGATCTGACGGGGTGAATGCCGGAAGCGTTCCTTGAGAAGGAAAGGGTCGAAGGAGGGCAATGCCGCCAGCTCGCGCAGACGAATAAGGTCAAGATCCGTCAGATGCGGATCGTCAGGATGTGTAAATTGTGCCCTTATCTTGTCGGTAAAGCCGAGCTCCTCGACGAAAACCGCGTGGCCTCCCAGCGACAAATCCTCGTGAGCCAGCGGGATCAGGATTTTGGTCACAACAGGCTGGCTGGACATCACATAGGGCCGTTCATGAGCCCGCACTGTGTGTTTTATGATGAAGCAGCGATTAAGCCGGGGGTGATTAAAAAACGGCTTGTCCAGATACTCATCCCGGTCGCGATATTTTTCGAATATGGAGTGTAGATCGAGGACGCGTGTGGTCGCGCCACCCTTGGCAAGGAAGCGGAGATCAGAGCGGATCACTTGGCGCAATTGAGTCATGGAACCTCCATCGGGAGGGTCACACTGGCAGACTCAACTTAAGGATTACGCCGGAACTCACACCGGATTTAGTTCAGATTTGAACGGTCGGATTGACCTTAGTCCTCATAGCTGGCGCGCGTGAACATGGCGAACAGGAAACCTGCTGCTGCGCCGCCGAGAGAAAGTGTAAGAATTCCAGTCCAGTCACGGCCGGAGGCCAGGGGCGTTACCGTCGCGTCCAGGGAGATCGTATAGTAAAGCGTGATGCCGTTCACCATTGCGATTATGGCTGTCGCCCCGGCAAGTGTGAAACCGATACGGCGCCAACCGGGCCCAAGCAGGCGTGCAATCAAGCCGGCGACCGGAAAGGCAATCGCGAATCCGATCAGGAGCAATATCGCCAGGATCGGCCCGAAATTGACCAGATCTGTCAGAATGGCATCTGCACGTACGCCGGTCGGAATCTCTGCGCCGATAGCCGTCAGGCTGGACAGGCTGACATGCGTGTTGGCGATGGAAACGAGGATCACTCCCGCAGCA
>JBELMP010000205.1:0-3187 GCA_042095695.1 Maricaulis sp.
AGGTCGAGCCAGGTCCTCAGGAACTCTCCCTTATCAATAATCGCGCGGCCGTCTTGGTGAATGGCGTCCGTGACCGGTTGCGTGTTCTGCTGGTCACCGGCGAACCGCACAATGGCGCGCGGGCCTGGCGCGACCTGCTCAAATCCGATCCGACAGTCGAGCTTGTCCATTTCACCATTTTGCGGCCGCCCGACCGGCTCGACCCGACCCCGGTCGATGAGCTTGCGCTGATCCAATTTCCGACCCGGGAATTGTTTGTCGAACAGCTCGACGAGTTCGACCTGGTCATTTTCGACCGCTATCGCCGGCGCGGTATCATGCCGCTGCTCTATTTTGATCATGTCGCTCGCTATGTGGATGAGGGCGGCGCGCTGCTGGTAACTTCGGGGCCGCCTTTCGCCAGCGAGGAGAGCCTGTTCCGCACACCCTTGGCGGCCGTGCTGCCGGTCCAGCCCAGCGGGGTCGTGGATGAGGGGGGCTTTATCCCGCAGCAAACGGAGACCGGGCTGCGCCATCCGGTCACGACCGGGCTCGAGGGCGGCGGTGAGACGCCGGCCTGGGGGCGCTGGCTGCGCAATATTCCCGGCCAGCCCCTTGGCGGCCAAACCCTGCTCGAGACGCCCGATGGCGACCCGCTCCTGGTGCTCCAGCATCACGACCTGGGCCGCGCGGCGATGGTGATGACTGACCAGACCTGGCTCTGGTCGCGCGGCTTTGAGGGCGGCGGCCCCTATGCGGAAATGTTCCGCCGCGTTGCGCACTGGTTGATGCAGGAGCCCGAACTCGACGAGGAACGCCTCACCGCGATCGCCGTTGATGATGCGCTGCGGGTCGACCGCGTGACACTTGATGAGCGCGCACCACCCCTGCAAATCACCTGGCCGGACGGCCGCCAGGACAGCATCGCCATGAGTGAGGGCGATGCCGGCCGCTTCTCGGCCCTGGTGCCCGCCGAGGGAACCGGGCTGGTTCGCCTGCGTTCGGGAGATCTGACGACGGTCGCTGCCCTCGGCCCGATAAACCCGCTCGAATATGCAGACCTACGACCGACCTATGACCTGCTGGCGCCCTTTGTTCGCGCCACCGGCGGCGGGCAAGTCGCGCTCGGAGACGGCATGTCGGTCGACCTGCCCAGCCTGCGCCGCACGCGGGCAAGCGGAGATCAGGCGGGGCGGTCCTGGCTGGGCCTCCAGCGCAATGAGCGGTTCATTGTCCGCGCGACCTCGCGGACACCGCTTCTGCCAGCGCTACCGGTTCTGGTTATTCTGTTGGGCCTGATCGGGCTGGGCTGGTGGCGCGAAGGCCGGTAGCGGGCTTTCATTCCACTTGGGAAAGAGTGAACCTCCGACAGCCGCATTTTTCCCAGCGGCCGGAAATCCTATCTCAGCATCAACAGCAATTCAGGGAGAATTGAGATGATTGAGAAACGCTCTTTTGACAGCTTTGGCCGCTTCCAGAACGAGTGGCTGAATGCGCGCCATCATTTCAGCTTCGGTGGCTATATGGACCATAAACGTATGGGTTGGGGCCGCCTGCGCGTCTGGAATGATGATGAAATCCAGCCGAAACAGGGTTTCGCGCCGCACCCGCATGCCGATATGGAAATCATCACCTATGTGCGCAAAGGCGCCATTACCCATCGCGACAGCCTGGGCAATGAGGGCCGGACCGAGGCCGGTGATGTCCAGGTCATGTCCGCGGGGTCCGGTATTCGTCACTCCGAGTATAATATGGAAGACGAGATGACGCGGATCTTCCAGATCTGGATCATTCCCGATCAGCAGGGCGGCGCACCGCGCTGGGATGCGATGGAGTTTCCCAAGGCGGACAATGCCGGCCAGTTCGTGACCCTGGCCTCTGGCAATCCCGAGCGCGATGGCGGCCTGATGATCCGTGCCGATGCCAAGGTTCTCGGTGCCACGATCAAGGCCGGCCAGAGTGTGACCTACACGCTGCCTGCCGGTCGCCAGGCCTATCTGGCCCTGTCGGAAGGACAGGTTGATCTGAATGGCACCGAGCTGAGCGCGCGCGATGCCGCGGCCGTCCGTGACATCGAGACCCTGACCTTTACTGCCTCGCAAGATGCGGAATTGGTGATGGTCGAGACAGATTGATCGGTAAATTTCACACTTCTGCAATGGCTGGGGGTGAAGCTGCACGCAATTAAACGGAGAATTTGCCGTGCGTCAGCTTCGCCCCCTGCTTGTCCTTCTCGCCGCAGCGCCGCTGCTTAATGGCTGTCTCGCCCTAGGTGCCGCCGCCCTCGTGACCGATGTCGCCGTGGGCACGGTTGGCACCGCCGCCGAAACCGCCGTCAATGTCGGCGGCGCGGCAATCGATGCCGTCACACCAGGCGATGATGAGGATGATGATCGCTAAGTCGTGACCCAAGGTCGCACCGCTTTCGCGTGACAGGTGATCAAACCTGCTGTTAGGCTCGTACTGCTTTTGGGGACCCGCAACCCGAAGAGGAGCCTTTCATGCGCAAAAATTATTTGAGTCCGAGTCTCGCCGCGTCGTTTATGGCTGCATCGATGCTGGCCGCACCGATGCTCGCCGCGCCGGCCATGGCGGACGAACCCATCACCATTGCTGAAATTCGCTTTGGCGAGCGCCTGCTCGACAAGGCTGAAGATTACGGCCCGGAGGAGCTGGATTATCTGGCCAGCGAACTCCTGGACGATCTTGAGGACGCAGTCGGCGGTATCAGCATGGCTGATGGCACCGTGCTGCAGGTCCGGATTGTCGACGCGACGCCCAATCGCCCGACACGCGAACAGTTACGCGATCAGCCTAACCTGTCCTATTCGCACAGCTTCAGCCGGGGCGGTGCGGATCTCGAGGCCGATCTGGTCGCGGCGAATGGCGATATCCTGGACAGCTACGCCTTTTCCTATCGCACCACCCTGCTGCGTGATGCCCGCTATGGCGGCACCTGGTCCGACGCCCGTCGTACCTTTGGTCGCTTCGCCCGGATTGTCGGCGAGGATGTTCGCGAACAGACGGCCGACGCCAGCTAACCGGTCAGGGTGCGCCGATCCATTTATGGGTCTGCAAGCTTAGCGACCAGCGTGGATGCGCCAGACAATAGTCGAAGGCCGCCTTGGCGTTCGCCATCATGTCTGGCCCATCCATGGGCTGGAGCGAGAAACGCTCAAACCTCAAATGTGTGAAGTCCGCCGGATCG
>JBELMP010000206.1:0-3052 GCA_042095695.1 Maricaulis sp.
ACAGCGGCGAAACCGCTGCGATTGATACGCCTGATCCTGCGCGCATTCTCACGGAGGCTGAAGCGGCGGGCTGGACCATCACCCAGATCTGGAACACGCATCATCATTTCGATCATGCCGGCGGCAATGATGCGCTCAAGGCCCAGACCGGAGCGAGGGTCGTCGGTGCGCGCTATGACCTGGAGCGCATTCCCGGCATTGATTTTGAAGTGGCCGATGGCGATATCGTGGAGCTGGGCAAACACCGGGCCAAGGTGATTTTCACTCCGGGCCACACGCTCGGCCATATCTGCTACTTCTTTCCCGATTCAAAACTGGCCTTTGTCGGTGACACCCTGTTCGCTCTGGGCTGCGGACGACTGTTCGAGGGCACGCCGGCAGAGATGTGGAACAGTCTGTCGCGTCTGGCAGCCCTGCCGGAAGAAACGCGCATCTATTGTGCCCATGAATACACCCAGGCCAATGCAGCCTTCGCCCTCAGTGTTGATCCCGACAATCCGGACCTCCAGGCCTACGCCCTGATGGTGGATGCGGAGCGGGCCAAGGGGGAGCCTACCGTTCCGACCACTATCGGTGCCGAGCTGAGTGCCAATCCTTTCATGCGACCGACCGATCCGGCAATACGCGCCCGTCTCGGCCTGGAAACAGCTGATGACGAGGATGTGTTCGCAGAGCTGCGGCGCCGCAAGGACGTCTTTTGATGACCGAGCTGACAGCGCAGCGCATTATCGACATCTTCGACATGCAGCCCCATCCGGAGGGCGGTTGGTATGCAGAAACCTTCCGCGACCCGGTCGCCACCGCCGGTCGGGCAAACTCCACGGCGATCTATTTCCTTCTGGAGGCAGGGCAGGTCTCGCACTGGCACAGGGTCGATGCCGTCGAGATCTGGCACTGGCATGCCGGGGCCGCCCTGTCGCTCGGGATCAGCCCAAACGGCAAGACGGTCGAGCATATTCGTCTCGGCGCCGACCTCATTGCCGGTGAACGCCCGCAGGGCATTGTCCCCGAGATGGCATGGCAGAGCGCGCGCAGCCTCGGAGATTGGACGCTGGTCGGCTGCACTGTTGCGCCGGGATTTCACTTCGAAGGTTTCGAATTGGCACCGCCAGGCTGGGCACCGGATAATTAGGACTTATTTTCCCCGGATCAGCTTTCGCTACTGCCCAGCATCGCACGGGCAATATAGGCTGAGGATGGACGGCCGGCATAACCATAATCCGGCGCGATAATCACCATGAAGCTTTCGCCATCGCGATAGGCCGCCGGCTCATCGCCAATCGCGACACTGATCCGCTCGATGCCGCGCAGGCGCCGGCGATCCGACCGCACCTGTTCAGCGGCGAGAGCAAGCATAATAAAGGCATCATACTGGACGCCCAGCCCCGCCCGTGGCGCCGGGGAGTAACCAAGATCGACGCTCTGCCCGAGCATGGACGCGAATTCGCTGGCCACATCCTCGGCCATATCGCGCACTTCTTCAGGCGATCGCGGTGATGGTGCTAGCTGACCAGCCGGGCTGGCGTAATCGGCGATCACGCCATTGGGTGCGTCCAGCGGGAAATAGGTTGCGCCGCCCAGGCCAGTGACCCGGATTACCTCACGCCCCGTATCCGTGACATAGGCCGTTCCACCGCCTGGCGCGCGATTGGCGAACAGGACGAGGACCTCAGATTGAGGATCATCCCGTTCCCGCAAGAGGGCCACATTGCGCGATCGGTCAAACAGGAAAAACGCGCCGCTATCGGCGCGCTGATACCATCCCGTCGCTTCTTGAGTGCGATCATTGCGCAAAAGTCGGTCGCGCAGCGGATTCGACTGGAATCCGGCAGCTGCCGTGTCAAACAGGGCGGCCGCCACAAAGACGGCCGAGAGTATGCCAAACGTGAATCGCGTCATCCCGTCGCGTATGATCGCAAGCAAGAGGGCAATTTTGGGGCAGACGCTGCAATAAGCAGCGCCTACATGTATTGACCGCCATTTATGCTCATGACCGCACCGGTCATAAAGCCTGCGTCATCGCCCGCGAGATAGGCCACCGCCTTGCCGATTTCATCCGCCTCACCGAGACGTTGAACCGGAATACCCGCAACAATGCTCTCCAGCACTTTCTCAGGCATGGCGGCCACCATATCCGTATTGATATAACCCGGCGCGATGCAGTTTACGGTCACGCCCTTGCGTGCATTCTCCTGGGCTAGCGCCTTGGTGAAACCAATCACGCCGGCCTTGGCCGAAGAATAGTTCACCTGACCCATCTGACCTTTCTCGCCATTGATGGAGGAGATATTGATGACGCGGCCGAAACCCCGCTCACGCATGCCCTCGATGACGGGGCGGGTCATGTTGAACAAAGAGGTCAGGTCGACGCGGATCACATCATTCCATTGTTCCGGTGTCATCTTGTGGAACATGCCGTCACGCGTGATACCGGCATTGTTGACCAGAATATCGATCGGGCCGCCCGCGAGCTCTTCCGACTTGGCAATACCTTCGACGCAGGCGTCATAATCGCCGACATCAAACTTGACCGTGTGAATACCGGTCTCTGCAGTAAAGGCGTTGGCCTTTTCCTCATTGCCAGCGTAATTGGCGACGACTGTGTAGCCGGCCTCTTTCAGTGCCAAAGAAATCGCTGAACCGATACCGCGGGAACCACCTGTTACTAAAGCTGTGCGGGCCATCGTTATCCCCCTCTATATTGCCAATGCGAACACTGTTTGATTCTTCGCGCTTGCAGCAGAGTGCAACAAGCGCTTAAACCTCCTAATAAACAGATCGATGCCCTTGTCGAGCGAAGATCGATTACAGATCGCGCTTATTGGGCGAAAAGGGAGTTCGCAGTGGCAAAATCCAAAGACAGTGCTTCATTGATCGTGATCAAGAAATACGCCAATCGGCGGCTCTATGATACTTCGACAAGTCAATACGTTACACTCGATCACCTGCGCGACCTGGTGAAGCAGGGCACGGACTTTCAAGTCGTCGACGCCAAATCCGGTGAAGACCTGACACGCGGGGTCCTGGCACAGATTATCTTCGAGGAAGAAGC
>JBELMP010000207.1:0-2860 GCA_042095695.1 Maricaulis sp.
TCAAACACTTGACCAGATTATTAGCTCACTAACAGAGCAAGCGAAAACACAAGAATCAATCATGTGGCAAGGACGGTGCGGGCAGGTGAGCTCAAACGCCGGGCGCCGCGCACGCATACGGGCGATGAGCTCGATGAATTATCCGAAAATTTCAACAATATGCTCGACCGGGTCGAAGCGCTGATGCACCGGATGCGTCAAACCGGGGACAGTATCGCCCATGATTTGCGGACCCCGCTCACGCGCATGCGCAACCGTCTTGATGAGGCACTGCGCGAGGAGGGCGATCTGGACGCGCGCGAACAGGCGCTCGAACGTGCAGTCAGCGATACCGATGAGATCCTCGGGATCTTCAATTCCATCCTCTCCCTGTCGCGGCTGGAATCCGGGGAGAGCCGCAAGGCCCTTATTCCGCTCGATCCGTCGGAAATAGCCGCCGATCTGGCGGAGCTGTATGAACCGGTCTGCGAGGATGAAGGTCTGGCATTTACGGCTGAAATCGAAAACGGACTCAGGATGAGCGGCGATCGGGGACTACTCTCCCAGGCGCTCGCCAACCTGCTTGACAATGCGGTGAAATATACGCCGCAAGGCGGTGCGATTGCCCTGCGCTTGCGCCGTACCGGCGAGGGGCGGATTGAATTCTCCGTGACCGATACGGGGCCGGGAATTCCCGATGCCGATCGCGAGCGCGTCACCCAACGCTTTGTTCGGCTGGACAATTCGCGCTCCCGGCCGGGCTCCGGCCTCGGCCTGTCCCTGGTCCAGGCGATTATCGACCTGCATCAAGGACGCTTTATCCTGGACGAGGGGCCGGGCGTGGTTGAGGGCCAGCATGGTCCGGGCCTGCGCGCCTCCATGTCCTACCCGGCGATCTCTGCGGTCTAGATCAAGACTTCCCTGTACGGGCGGATCAGGCCAGTTTAGCGCGATGAGTGCTGCCCTCCTTGATAATCTCGACCCGCTGCCGGGCTTGCCGGCGGATCAATGCGGCCATGTGTTCGAGCAATTGGGCCTCGACCTGTCAGAGACGGCCCGCATTTTCCTTGATGGCGTGTTCACTGCCTCCCCCTATCTGGCCCGCCTGGCACAGCGCCGCACGATGACATTGGAGGCGCTGACCACGCTGGATGCGGATACGGCCTTCGAACAAGCCCTGATGGCGGTCTATCGCGCCGGCGAGGAGGCTGGCAGTGTGGAAGAGCTGGACCGGCGTCTGCGGCATGCCAAGCTCGACATGCACCTGATCGCCGGGCTGGCAGACCTCGCCGGGGAGTGGCCGGTTATGGAGCTCACGCGCGCCGTTACCGCGTTTGCTGATGCCGCGGTCAGGGCCGCCTTGCTGGCGCATATCCGTTTCGGCGCTGAAACCGGCCGTTTTCACGTCCCCGGTGAACCAGACAATCCCTTGCCGGGCTTGATGGTTTTTGCGCTCGGGAAAATGGGCGCCGGAGAGCTGAATTACTCGTCCGATATCGACCTGGTTGTGTTCTACGATCCGCAAGGGCTGTCCATGCCCGCGCCGGAGGATGCGCGTCATCGCCTGCCGCGACTGCTCCAGGCGGTGGCCAAATCTCTCAATGACATCACTGCGGATGGGTATGTCTTCCGGACCGATTTGCGTTTGCGACCGGATCCCGGTGCAACATCGGTGGCGCTCTCAACGGATGCAGCGCTGCACTATTATGAAAATCTCGGCATGACCTGGGAGCGCGCGGCCTGGATCAAGGCGAGAACCTGCGCCGGTGATACAGCGGCCGGGGCGCGTTTCCTGCAGCATATGAAACCCTTCATCTGGCGCCGCACGCTCGACTATGCCGCCATTGACGATATTCGCGGTCTGGCCCGGCAAATCCAGACCGTCGGGCGTCGTGCCGAGACTTTCGCTGCCGGCCATGATCTCAAGCTCGGGCGAGGCGGGATAAGGGAGATCGAATTCTACGCCCAGATCCCGCAACTGGTCTTCGGCGGTCGCGACAAGGCCGTGCGCACACCGGCGACACTCGATGCTCTTGATGCGCTGGCCGAGAGCGGTGCCATCAATGCGGCGTCCGTGCCGAGCCTGCGAGAGGATTATCTCCTTTTGCGCGCCTGGGAGCACCGCATCCAGATGCGCCAGGATGAGCAGACCCAGACCCTTCCGGAAGACCCCGCCCAGCGCGCCCTGATCGCTGCCATGGCCGGCTATGCGGATCCGCTCGATTTTGATGCGGAAGTTGAAGCGCTCTTGCGCCGCGTGCATGGGCATTTCTCCGACCAGTTCGCCGCCGAAGGGTCGCGCTCCTCGAAGGCGGGCTCGCTGGTCCTGACGGGTGTGGAACCAACGCCGGATACGCTTAAAACCCTGAGCAAGCTCCAGTTCGAGGATCCCGGGCAGATCTGGAAACAACTCAATAGCTGGTCCACCGGCCGGGTTCGGGCGATGCGCAGCCCGCGCGCGCGTGGCCTGTTCGCGGCATTGGCGCCGCGTCTCGTGGATATGATGTCGGCCACCGGAGAGCCGGACCGGGCCTTCAACCGCTTCGCCAGCTTTTTCGAGAATCTACCCTTCGGTGTGCAGCCCCTCTCGCTCTTGCTCAATGAAAGCGGTCTGGCGCAGGACCTGATCGGTATCATCACCATATCCCCGAAACTGGCGACAGACCTTGCCCGACGACCGGAATTGATTGACGCCATGCTTGATGCGCGCTTCTCCGACGCGGTGGAGACGGATGCGCGTGGCAGTTTTGAACAGCGACTGGGTGAGTTGATCCGACAAGATCCCAGTTTTGAAGCTGCGCTCAATTCGACCCGCCGCCTGGTTCGAGAGGAGCGCTTGCGCATCGGTATGCAATTGCTGCGCGGCCGCCTGCCGGCCGAA
>JBELMP010000208.1:0-2756 GCA_042095695.1 Maricaulis sp.
TCGCAAGGGAAAAATCGATGTTGGATGTGACGCCGACATTGTGCTGTGCGAGAGCCGACCTGTTTGCCGGGGCGATTGGCGCGGTGCCCTTCATTGACGTCATCAATACAATGTCCGATGCGGATCTGCCGCTGACACCGCCGGAATGGCCCGAATGGGGCAATCCGATCGAGAGCGCTGAAGATTTCACGACCATGTATGCCTATAGCCCCTATGACCAGATCGGGGAGATCGCCTATCCGCATGTCCTCGCGACTGGCGGCCTTACCGATCCGCGCGTCACTTACTGGGAGCCGACCAAATGGGTCGCGCGCCTGCGTGACCGCCGTACAGATGACGGGCTCACCCTGTTGAAGATGAATATGGGTGCCGGCCATGGGGGCGCCTCGGGTCGCTTTGACAGCCTGCGCGAAACCGCGCTGAGCTGGGCCTTCGCCCTGATGACTGTGGGTCTGGCGGAAGCCGAGCTGGACATCTAGGCGGAACGCCATCTGGCGCGCGAAGCCCCCGCTTCGCACGCCAGACAATGACTAGCCGTCCATGCGATAGATCAGCTGGGTGGTCGCGCCGCGATAGACTTCCGGCTGCCCATTGCGCACTTGCGGACTGTAGCGCCAGCCCTCAACGGCACGGATCGAGGCCTGCTCAAATCCGGTATTGCTGCAGTTGAGCGTGCGGACATTGGCGGTCCGGCCATCCGGCATGATGTCGAATACGAGAGTGCACTGGCCCTCAATCTGGCGCTGGGCCATGCGATCCGGATAAAACGGCTCACGACGGACAACGGGGATGGGATTGCCATCGGCCGCAACCGGCCGCGGATCGACTTCGACATCCGCGCTGCCCAGCGGCGGCGGCGCAGCCGGGGGCGAAAAATCCTGCTGGGCCGGATCGGCACGGTCCGAGAAATCCATATCCGGCGGCGGTGGCGGATCCGCCGGCTCGACCCATCTCGCCCGCTGCGAACGGTCCGGTTCTCGCTCGACCACCCCGATCACAATCTCGATATCGGGTGGTGCCTCCGCTTCGAAGACCGGGACGGGCCCGATATCGATCAGCGCTCGCATCATCAAGAACAGCCCGACGGTGATCGCCGCGGCCAGCGGTAAAACCAAAGGTGTACGTATTGCATAATTCACGGTGTCTACTCCCCTTCCGGGGCAGAAGCCGCATGGCCCAACGGGGCCTGCCCTCGCTCTTCCGCCCGATCCCCGGGGAGGGCTCATCCAGCCCCGCCAGGCGGAAGCGAGACAGAACCACAACGCAGCTCCGCCTCGCAGCCTCATGTAATCGCGCACTCAGGACCAAAGCGCGCCCGGATCAGGACAAATTCTGGGCAAGTTCGAGACGAAACCGGACAGCGCCCCGGACCACAACCCGGGCGAGCTCACTGCCTCGAAACACCCTAATTTATATATATTTCAAGTAGTTGGCGAGAGCGAAATGGCATAAAGTAGAACTCTTGCACGCCGCCAACCTTAACGTTTGTTAAGGCTTCGAGCGGATGACGGGATATGATCTCCAATCCGTGCAGGGCAAGAAGCCAGGCGCCCTGCTCCAGGGGAGCAATACAGACCCGGCCACCATTGCGCGCATTTGCGAGCATATCGATACCGGTCGGCCCTGTTATGAGGAGATCCTCAATTATCACAGGGATGGCACGCCCTACTGGATTTCACTGGCGATCAACCCAATACGCGATGAGAATGGTCGCGTCGTTCGTTTCGTATCCATCCAGGCCGATATCACAGCAACCAAATTGGCTAGCCTGGAACATCATGTGAAAGTCGATACGATCAGCGCCTCCACGCTCATTGTCGAATGGCCGGCTGATGGCGGCCCGATGATTGCCAACGACCGGATGCGACAACGCCTGGGCGGTGTTGCTGACACCGGCACGCGGATCTCCGATGTCCTGGAGGCCGCTGAACAGGACGCGCTGGCCCGCGGCGAAATGGTCGAGAAAGCCCTTACCTGGCCGTCTGGCGAAGGCGAGGATCTGGAAATTGATGCGAGCTTTGCCGTTATCCGGGACGTCTCCGGCGCTGTCGCAAAATACCTTCTCTTTGGTATCGACGCCTCCGCGCGCAAGCGCGCCGTTCGTGATACCCAGGCCACAATGCGCGAGGTACTCGCCTCATCTGCGGAGATCAGCTCGACCGTGTCGATGATTGACGCCATCGCAGCGCAGACCAATCTTCTTGCTCTTAACGCGACAATCGAGGCGGCGCGGGCCGGCGAGGCAGGTCGAGGCTTTGCGGTCGTCGCCGCGGAAGTCAAGCAATTGGCCACGCGCTCCAGTGACAGCGCTCAATCGATCACCCAGACCGTCGCCAAGAATGATGCGATGATCGCCTCGCTGAACGAGAATCTCGAACGCCTGTCCGGCTAAACCTCTTCCCATTCCGGCAAGCGCAGCCCATAGGGGTCGAAATAGTCGGTGCATTCATCCGGCAGGGCAAAGAGCCGCCGGCCCGTCGGGTCAAACTCAGCCTCGCTCAGCACCACATCCCGACGGGCGCGGACCAGCCAGTTTTCGCACCCTTCAATCGTGGTCAGATGGATGAAGGTCTGGCCCTGGGCCTCCACGGCCATGCGCTGATCAATAAAGTCGATCCAGCCCTGCGCCACTGCACGGGCATAATCATAACGCAAGGCGGTGCGGAAGGCTGACCGCGCACCGGCGAGGTCCTGGTTTTCGTAACGGGCATTGCCCAGCAAGGTCCAGGTATCGCCCGGGCGAGCCATGCAGATCG
>JBELMP010000209.1:0-2729 GCA_042095695.1 Maricaulis sp.
GCGGTGCGGCCGAGGAAATCGTGCTCGAACGGGTAGTAATCCGCCGTCATGCCGTCGACCGAGGTGACCGCGCGCAGGGCGAGGACGTGGTCATAGGTGCGTTCATCGCCCATCACGCCGACGGTGCGGACCGGGAGCAGGACCGCGAAGGCCTGCCAGATCTTGTCATAAAGACCGGCTTTCTGGATTTCCTCGATATAGATCGCATCGGCCTTGCGCAGGATGTCGGCCTTTTCCTTGGTGATCTCACCGGGAATGCGAATGGCCAGGCCCGGTCCCGGGAAAGGATGACGACCGACAAAGGCTTCCGGCAGACCCAGCTCGCGACCGAGGGCGCGAACCTCGTCCTTGAACAGCTCGCGCAGCGGCTCGACCAGGTCCATTTTCATGCGCGCCGGCAGACCGCCGACATTGTGGTGGGACTTGATGGTAACCGACGGCCCGCCATCAAAGCTGACGCTTTCGATCACATCGGGGTAGAGCGTGCCCTGCGCCAGGAAATCCGCACCGCCGGCTTCCTTCGCCTTGGCGTCAAAGACATCGATGAAGAGCTTGCCGATTGTCTTGCGCTTGACTTCCGGATCGTCGACGCCAGCCAACGCGTCGAGGAAGAGCTCTTCCTCATCCGCATGGATGAGCGGGATATTATAGTGTTCCTTGAACAGGGAGACGACCTGGTCGGCTTCGCCCTGGCGCATCAGGCCCGTGTCCACGAACACACAGGTCAGCTGATCGCCGATGGCTTCGTGCAGCAGCACGGCCACGACGGAGCTGTCGACACCGCCGGACAGGCCACAGATCACCCGCTTGTCGCCGACCTGGGCGCGCACCTTGGCGATGGCTTCATCCTTGAAGCTGGCCATGGACCAATCGCCTTTGAGCCCGGCGATCTTGTGGGTGAAATTCTTCAGCAGTTCCGCGCCGCGCGGTGTGTGCACGACTTCGGGGTGAAATTGCACGCCATAGAATCTGCGCGCCTCATCTGCGATCGCCGCATAGGGCGCATTGCCGGAGGTGGCGATGACCTCAAACCCGTCCGGGATGGCGGAAACCCGGTCGCCATGGCTCATCCAGACCCGTTCCTCGTGACCGACCCCGCCGAGCCCGTCAAACAGCATGCTGTCGGCCTTGATGGTGATATCGGCCCGGCCGAACTCGCGTTCGTCGGAGGCTTCAACCGCGCCGCCCAGCTGGGCACACATGGTCTGTTCGCCATAACAAATGCCCAGCACGGGCAGACCGCGCGTGAACACGCTCTCGTCGGCGCGCGGGGAATTGTCCCAGTGTGTGGAGTGCGGCGAGCCGGACAGGATGATCGCCTTGGGATCATAGCCGTCGATGAAAGCCGCATCAGCGCGATTATAGGGATGGACCTCGCAGTAGACGCCGCTCTCGCGGACGCGCCGGGCGATCAATTGCGTCACCTGGCTGCCGAAGTCGATGATGAGGAGTTTTTCGTGGGTATCGGTCGTCATGGTGCCCGATAGCGCGAGTCAGAACAGATTTCCAGTCGATCTGCAGGACGTTTTTGCATGGCAGATTCGCGGGAACGTATTAAATAGCCTCGCGAAGACGAAGTTTGACCTCGGAGTTTATCATATGCGCGCCCTGCTTCTGCCCCTCCTCGCCCTGCTTGCCGCCTGTTCGCAGGAGATCGCCGATGAGGCGCCAATGCCGTCCATGACCTGGACCGTCGAGGAGGCAGACAGCCTGCTCACCTTTGTGACGGTCAAGAATGGCGATCTGGATGAGGAGCATGAATTGACCGGCCTGTCCGGTTTTTTGACCGAGGATGGCGAGGCCCGTATCGAGCTGGCCATGGCCTCGGTAGAGACCTTTATTCCGATCCGCAATGAGCGCCTGGCCGAGCATCTCTTCCAGACGGCGGAGTTCCCTATCGCAACGGTCACAGCAGATCTGGACTACGCCGCCATCGCCCCGGACGCTTTGGGCAGCAGCCACGAGCAGACCATTGACTTCACCCTCACCCTGCGCGGGATCGAACTGCCGCTGAGTGCCGAGGTTCGGATCAGCTGGGTCGAGGACGGGCTGGTCACCGTCGAGACCGTCAACCCGGTGATTGTTGATGGCAGCGCGCTGGACTTGCTGGCGGGTATTGAAACCCTGCGCGGCCTTGCGGGGCTGGAAAGTATCGAGTCCACCATTGCGGTGAGCTTTGCTCTCAGCTTCCGTCGCTAGACGGAAGACCGCACCAACCTGCACTCCCGGCTCGCCAGGAACAGGGTGATGTCGCAGACTGGTTCCGGGTTTGGAATGCGCACGTCATGCTGATTTCTTTGCATATTCCCAAGACCGCCGGGACGGCCTGGCGCATCTTCGTGGAGCAGAATGCCGGGTCGGCGGCCGGCTATGCCTCGATAGAACCGCGCGATGCGGATCGTCCTGCCAGCCGCGCCCTGGCCGCCCTGGATGCTGGTGACCGTGCCGACGCCCGACAGCTGATTGATGAGGCGGGTATCGGTTTTCTTTCCGGACATCGCGCCGACATCTTCCTTGATGCCTGGCCGGAAGCGCCCGCCCTGGCCTGGCTTCGCCATCCGGTTGACCGGATTATTTCCGAGTATCTCCACCTCAGGGCACGCCCGCAGCCCAGCGAGATGGCACAACGCGTCGCCGCCGGCACGCTCCCGCTTGAAGAGTATGCGGGCGCTTTCGCCAGCTTTTACGGTACTATTGTCGACCGGCTGGAAAGCCGTGATGCGCCCTAT
>JBELMP010000210.1:0-2525 GCA_042095695.1 Maricaulis sp.
GGAAAATTCCCCCTGGGGCCAGGCCCTGTCGAAATTCGGATTTGAGGATCCGCTGGAGCCGGCGCGGGCTGCGCCGCGCTTGCGTGAGAGCCTGCGGCAGGCTGCGCCCCTTATGGATGCGGTGCCGCCGCCTCTGGACTCGGTGCGGCCTGTCAGCCTGCCAGGCCCGGCCGGCGAAATGTCAGCACGCTACTATATCCCGCAGGGCTCCTCTGAACCGGCCCCCTGTGCGCTCTTCCTGCACGGGGGTGGTTATGTGATCGGCGATCTGGACACGCATGACCGGCTCTGTGCCAGGCTGGCTGCGAAGAGCGGCTGTCGCGTCTTGGCGCTGGATTACCGTCTCGCGCCTGAGCATCCCTTTCCCGCTGCGGTGGATGATGCATTGGCCGCAATCGACTGGCTGGTCGGCGAGGGCGGGGCAAGCCTTGGTGTCGACCCTGCAAGGCTTGCCGTTGCCGGCGACAGCGCCGGGGGTGGTCTGGCGGCGGTTCTGGGCCAGAAATGCCGGGACAGGCTGCGGTTTCAGCTCCTGATCTATCCCCTGATGCAGCTCGCCCAGCCGCGCAAGGAAAAGCTCAAGGCGTTGGAGGGCCATATCCTGTCAGTGTTCACGCTCGAGCAGATTATCCGGGCCTATCTGCCTGACGGGGATTGCGCCCAGGATGTGCGTGTGTCGCCATTGCTCGAAAACGACCTGGCCAACCTGCCAGCAACCTATATCGCCGCCGCCGAGCTCGATCCGCTGTTTGACGAAGGTCAGGCCTATCGTGATCGATTGCGCGCCGCCGGCGTCGAGGTGGAGTATGAATTGGGGAGGGCCCTGCCCCACGGCTTTTTCAATCTCACAGCAATTCTGCCCAATGCCAAGGATCTGGTGAACCGGGCTGCGATCGCGCTGGGTGACGGATTGCGCGCCTAGCCATTGCCTTTTAGTCCGGGCTCACCTAGCTGCAGGGCATGCCAGTTTCTCAGACCTACACGCCCGATCCTCGTTATTCCGCACTCGGTGCGGAGTATGCCGACGCCGTTGATCCCGCCGGGTTTCCGAAGGCGCACCTGCGCTACTGGAATACAAGGTGGGCCGAGGCGGTCGGTCTGAACGGGCTGGATGAAGTCGAGAAGCGACGGCATTTTCACGGCTTTGGCATGCTGCCTGACAATCAGTACCGACCATTGGCCATGCGCTATCATGGCCATCAGTTTCGCAGCTATAATCCCGATCTCGGTGATGGGCGCGGATTTCTCTTTGCCCAGTTGCGCGATCATGAGGGACGCTTACTCGACCTGGCGACCAAGGGCTCCGGTCAGACGCCCTGGTCGCGCGCCGGCGATGGCCGGCTTACGCTGAAAGGCGCGGTGCGCGAGATCCTGGCCACTGAAATGCTTGAGGCGCTGGGTGTCTACACCTCCAAAACCTTCGCGGTTTACGAGACGGGCGAGGACTTGCAGCGCAATGACGAACCCTCGCCAACCCGGTCCGCGGTGCTGACCCGGCTCGGGCATTCGCATTTGCGTATCGGCACTTTTCAGCGGCATGCCTTTGAAGAAGCGCCGGAGCGGATCAATCGTCTCGTCGAACACGCGCTCGAGCAGTATTACCCGGATCTTATGAACAAGCCGGATCCGGCCTCAACGCTCATGCGCGCCGTCGCCGAGGCGAGTGCGCATCTGTGCGCACGCTGGATGGCGGCCGGCTTTGTCCATGGCGTTCTCAATACCGACAATCTCAACCTGACCGGTGAGAGCTTTGATTACGGGCCCTGGCGCTTTCTGCCGATTTACGAGCCGGGCTTTACCGCAGCCTATTTCGACCAGACCGGCCTGTATGCCTATGCCCGTCAGCCCGAGGCTGTTTACTGGGCCCTGCAGCAATTGGCGGGTGCGCTCTCGCTGGTCGCGGATGACAAGCAGTTGATCGCCGATCTCAATACGTTTCCAGCGCATTATCGCACGGCCCTGATGGATGCCTTCCTGGCGCGGTTCGGCCTGCTCTCCGCCGGTCGAAGCGAGGATGAAGCGATGATCCGCGCCTTCCTTGCCTTTATGCAGAATAGCCAGGCGCCCTGGGAGGCAGTCTTTTTTGATCATTTCTGCGATATCGGCCGGGCCGGGCAATCGCCTCGCGCGAAACTCTATCAGGGCGAGGCCTATCAGACCTGGTTCGAGAGTCTCAAACGCTACACGCCTGACCGGCCGGATCGGCTCAAGCACGCCTATTTCACCGCGGAGAGTCCGGTCCACATGACGGTCGAGACCGTTGAATCATGCTGGGCGGAAATCGCCGAGCGGGATGATTGGAGCGGTCTGGATGATCTGCTCGCCGGGATTGGTGGTGCCCGTGAGGCCTATGATCTGGGTCGCGGGCGTAGCGGCTTTATCGTCTAGACCTCAGCCACGTAGTGAGCATGGACCCAGCCGGTGGCAATTCCATCATCACCATCAAGGACGTCCACCGCCAGCCAATGACAGTGCTCGCCGGTTACGCGAAGCTCGATATTCTGCGCAAGCGGGCTCTCTGGCAG